>REBX01000263.1 GCA_007692505.1 Gemmatimonadales bacterium
GGGCGGGATCCCGGCGCACTGGTAGTCCGGATGGGGGGGGTAGCGCCGGATGCGGGGGTCGTGGGCGGCCCGTCCGCAGAGGAGGAAGACGGAACCCCGCCGGGACTCCACCCGGCGCACATGGAGGCAGACCCCGCAGAGGCCGGCAGGGGGAGGGGTGGCCATCAGCCGGGGGTCCCGGGGGCGGTGGGGCGGCGGGCCCCGGCCATTCGGCAGACGAAGGCCACATGGCGGCCGCGGTCGCCTCCCCGGTGGGAGTAGAGGCCCTCGTCCGTCCGGGTGTCGGCAGGAGAGAGGGTGATCCGGTGGGTGGGCACCCCGGCCGCCAGGGCCCGGATGGCCAGGGCGGCCCGGAGGTCCAGATGCACCCGGGGCTGGGCGGGGGCGTGTGACCCGGAGAGGTCGGGGGCGGGAAGACTGGCCAGGTCGGTGTCGGGGAGGACGGAGCGGAGGACCTGGGCGGTGACCTCGTAGGACGGACCACCGATGGAGGGGCCCAGGTGGACCCGGATCCGACCCGGACCCACCCCGGTGCGCCCCTGCAGGGCCTGGAGCCCGTTCTCCAGGATCCCGGCCGCCGTTCCCCTCCACCCCGCGTGGAGGAGGCCCACGGCAGGGGTGTCGTCGGGAAGGAGGAAGACGGGAACGCAGTCCGCCAGCGTGACGGCCAGCGCCACCCCCGGGACCAGGGCCACGTGTCCGTCGGAGTCCGGGGTGAGGAGGAGGCCCTCCATGGGGGTACGGTGGGCCCGGACGGCGCCCCCATGGACCTGGCGGGAGAGGACCAGCCCCCGGGCTCCGGCACTCCGGTCCAGCTCCAGGCGGAGCTCCTCCCACCTCTGGAGGAGACCGGGTCGGGCCACGAGGGACGGGACGTCGTCGGGGGGGGAGGACGAGCCGCCGGAAGCATCCGCTCCCAGCCGGAGGTCCCCGAAGGCCCGGGTGGTCACACCGGCCAGGACATCGGCGGGAGTGACCTCCCGGGGCAGGTATCGGAACCCGGCGGGCCCCGGGACCTCGGGCACGACGCGAACCCCCGGGGGGACAGACGGGAGGAGCGGGGGGGAGGTGGGGCTGGACACGAATGGCGGGGTCGGGGGAACGGGTCGCGCGGGCATGGATTTTAAGTAGTTTAGGAGGCGGCAGGGACCTCCGACTCCCGGACCCCGCCGTCCGCTTCCAGGATGCACGCCGGCCCGACGGGGGCCGACCACGCCGCCACGGCAGGAGCACATGTCGATTTCGAGCTTGTTCGACGGGTACAACGCAGGCTACGTGCAGGACCTCTTCGAGGAATACTCGCGGAACCCCCGGGGCGTGCCCGATGCGTGGCGCGACATCTTCTCCAGTCGTCTCGACGAACTGGTGGCTGCCGGCCTCCTGGTGCCCGACGGCCACAGGGAGAACGGACGGCAGGCCGTGCGGGTTCCCGTGTCGACCCCGACGGCGGAGGCCGGTGCGGCGGCGCCCGGGGACGTCCCCGAGGTGGAGCCCTCCCGGGAGGCGGACCCGCCCCTCTCCTCACCGGGCGGGGAGGTGGGACCGGCCCGGCAGGAGGACGACCGGGTGCGGCTCCTTCCCCTCATTGCCCGGGCGGCGGCGCTGATCCAGGCCTTCCGGGACCACGGGCACCAGCTGGCCACCATCGACCCCCTGGGCAGCGAGCCCCCGGGGCACCCCCAGCTGGACCCGGCCTTCTTCGGCACCTCCATGGACGAGCTGGGCGAGGTGCCCACCTCCCTGGTGATGGACGGCGCCGGTGACGAGCCCCTCTCCCAAACGCTGGCCCGGCTCCAGTCCATCTACTGCGGCTCCATCGGCTACCAGTTCGAGCACCTGGAGGACCCGGAGCGGGTCCAGTGGCTCTGGGAGACCGTGGAGTCGAGGACCCATGCCCGGGAGCTGGACACCGAGGAGAAGCGCCGCCTCCTGGACCGGCTCTCCGAGGTGGAGGGCCTGGAGGCCTTCCTGCACCGGACCTACCTGGGCCAGAAGCGCTTCTCCATCGAGGGCACGGACATGATGGTGCCCATGCTGGACGAGGCAATCCGGCTGGCCCGGGAGGACGGGGGCGACCGGATGGTCATGGGGATGGCCCACCGGGGTCGCCTGAACGTCCTCTGCCACATCCTGGGTGTCGAGTACCGGGCCCTCCTCAGGGAGTTCGAGGGTGCCCCGCAGGAGGATGCGGCCCTCTCGGCCCCGGGAACGGGAGACGTGAAGTACCACCACGGGGCCACCGGGCGCTACGAGCTCCCGGATGGTGAGGTGGTGGAGGTCACGCTGGCCCCGAACCCCTCCCACCTGGAGTTCGTGAACCCGGTGGTCCAGGGGATGGCCCGGGCCCTCCAGTTCGACGGCCCGGAGGCGGACGGGGATCGGGACGGTGCCCGCGTCGTCCCGGTGCTCATCCACGGGGATGCGGCGTTCGCCGCCGAGGGCGTGGTGGCCGAGTCGCTGAACCTGGCCCGGCTCCGGGGCTACTCGGTTGGAGGCACGGTGCACATCATTGCCAACAACCAGGTGGGCTTCACCACGGATCCCGACGAGGGACGGTCCACCCGCTATGCATCCGACCTGGCCAAGGGCTACGACATCCCGGTGGTCCATGTGAACGCCGACGACCCCCAGGCCTGCCTGGACGCCATCCGGCTGGCCATGGCGTACCGGAAGCGCTTCGGGGACGACATGGTCATCGACCTGGTGGGGTATCGTCGCCACGGGCACAACGAGGGCGACGAGCCCTCCTACACCCAGCCCACCCTCTACGACCGGATCTCGGAGCACCCCACCGTGCGCACCCTCTTCGCCAACCGACTTGTGGAGGAGGGCGTGGTGGAGGAGGACGAGGCGAAGGCCGCGGAGGACCGGGTCACCGACATCCTCCGGAGTGCCCAGGAAGATGTGAAGGAGGAGAAGGAGTCAAGCGGTTCCGATCCCTTCCCGCCACCTCCCCCCGAGCCCGAGCCCGTGTCTGCCGACACCCCGGTCTCCCTGGAGGTCCTGGAGGAGGTGAACCGGGACGTGCTCCAGGTGCCCGAGGGCTTCAGCATTCACCCCAAGCTGGCCCGGCAGCTGGGGAAGCGGGCCCAGGACTTCGGGGCCGATACGCCCCTGAACTGGGCCCATGCCGAGTCCCTGGCCTTCGGGTCGCTGGTCCGGGAGGGAATCCCGGTGCGGATGTCCGGGCAGGACTCCCAGCGGGGAACCTTCTCCCAGCGCCACCTGGTCCTCCACGACTACAAGACCGGAGAGCAGGTCCTCCCCCTGGCGGAGATGGGGGGCTCCCGCTTCGAGATCTGGAACTCGCCCCTCTCCGAGACCGGGGTCATGGGCTTCGAGTACGGGCACTCCGTGGCGTCCGGCGAGGGCCTGGTCCTGTGGGAGGCCCAGTTCGGTGACTTCGTGAACGTGGCCCAACCCATCCTGGACCAGTTCCTGGCATCGGGCCACACCAAGTGGGGACAGCTCTCCAGCCTGACCCTCCTGCTCCCCCACGGCTACGAGGGCCAGGGGCCGGAGCACTCCTCCGCCCGCCTGGAGCGGTTCCTCCAGATGTGCGCGGAGGACAACATGCGGGTGGCGTATCCCACCACCCCGGCCCAGTACTTCCACCTCCTCCGCCGGCAGGCGCTGGCCACCCCGCCCCGTCCCCTGGTGGTCATGACCCCCAAGAGCCTCCTCCGGCACCCGAAGGCGACGTCGCCGGTGTCGGCGCTTGTGGAGGGGTCGTTCCGCCCGGTACTCCCCGACCCGGTGGCTGAGGGGAAGGAAGAGAAGGTGACCCGACTCCTCCTCTGCTCCGGGAAGGTCTTCCACGACATCCTCACCTCGGAGGGTCGGGAGGAGATGGAGCACGTGGCCGTGGCCCGCATCGAGGAGCTCTACCCCTTCCCCGCCGGCGAGGTGGAAGCCCTCCTGGAGCGGTATCCGGCCACGGAGGAAGTGGTCTGGGTCCAGGAGGAGCCCCGGAACATGGGGGCACTCACCTACGTGGGCCCCCTCCTCAGGGCCGCCATCCCCCGGGAGATCCCCCTCCGACACGTGTCCAGGCCGGCCCGTGCCTCACCCTCGGAGGGACGCTCCAGCGCACACGAGGCGAAGCAGGCCAAGGTGGTGGCCCAGGCCCTGGGCACCTGGGAGGACTGAGGCCGGGCAGGTGGGCTCAGCGGTCCGTCGGTCCGCCGTCGGGTCGCGGACTCCTCAGCCGTCGGGGCCCGACCAGCGGACCAGGGTCTTCCCCCAGGTCTCGTTTGCCTCCATGCGCCGGTGGGCTTCCGCCACGTCCTCGGGGGGGACCACCAGGCCGGGCACGCCCCGGAGAAACCCCTGGTCGAAGGCATCCAGGAACCGATCTTCGAACTCCCGGGCGAGCGCCGTCTTCTCCTCCGGGGGGCGGGCCCTCAGGACCGTGCCCTCGATGCGGGCCCGGCGGCCCATGAGCTGACGGAGGTCCAGGGGCGCCTCCCGTCCGCCGGGAATCCCCACCACGATCCAGCGGGCCCGTGGAGCCAGGACCTTCAGGTTCCCCGGTGCCCAGTCCCCTCCCACCAGGTCCAGGATCACGTCGACGCCTCGTCCCCCGGTCCGCTCCAGGACCTCGCTGGCCCAGTCCCGGTCCCGGCTCATGACCCCCTCCTCCAGCCCCAGGCGGGCCGCCTCCTCGAGCTTTTCCGGGGTCCGGGAGGTGCCGATCACCCTCGCGCCCAGATGCCGGCCCAGCTGGAGGGCCGCCGTGCCCACCCCGCTCCCCACGGCGTGGACCAGGAGGGTCTCGCCGGCCCCGAGTTCGCCCCGCTTCTCCAGAGCATCCCAGGCCGTGAGGAAGACCTCGGGAATGCTCCCGGCCGCCTCCCAGCCCAGGCCATCGGGGACCCGGATCGTGTCCCGCTCCGGGAGCTGGGCGTGGCGGGCATGGCCCCCACCCCCCACCACGGCCATGACCCGGTCCCCGGGGCGCCTCAGGGTGCATCCCTCTCCCACGGCCACCACCTGGCCTGCCACCTCCAGCCCGGGCCAGCGGTCGGGGAACCCTTCCAGGCTCGGGTAGCGGCCCAGCCGCTGCATGAGGTCGGCCCGGTTCACACCGGAGGCAGCCACCTCCACGCGGACGTGGCCCCGGGGGACGGGGGGGAGGTCCCTGGCCCCCAACCGGAGGACCTCGGGGGCCCCCACCTCGGGGATCTCGATGGCAGGGACCCGAGGGAGGGGGGCGTCGGGGTTTCGGGGTGCGGTCATGGCAATTGGTGGTCGGAGGGGAGCGGGCAGGGGACAGGTGCGCCGGTCTGATCATGGACGCGCCCCGGAGGCCGTGGCATGTTGGAGGCCGGACGTACGCCCGGCCCGGGCGCCTTCCTTCTTCCCACCCCCGAAGAGCATGCCCGATCCCCTTCCCTTTCCGGTGCCCCTGGAGCGGCCCCTGGTCTTCTTCGACCTGGAGACCACCGGTCTCCGGGTGGAGCAGGACCGAATCGTGGAGCTGGCCATCATCCGGCTCTCGCCCGGAGGCGACCTCCTGGAGCGGGTGCGTCGGTTCAATCCGGGCATCCCCATCCCGGCAGAGGCCTCGGCGGTCCACGGGATCACCGATGCCGACGTGGCGGACAAGCCGCCCTTCGCCTCCCGCGCCCGGAGCCTGGCCGACCTCCTGGAGCCCTGCGACCTGGCCGGGTTCAACGTCCGGCGCTTCGACCTCCCCATGCTCCTGGCGGAGTTCGACCGGGCCGGAGTGTCCTTCGATGCCCGGAGCCGGCGGGTGGTGGACGTGCAGATGATCTTCCACCGGGAGGAGCCCCGGGACCTCTCGGCAGCGGTGCGCTTCTACCTGGGCCGGGAGCTGGAGGGGGCCCATTCCGCCCTGGCGGACATCCGGGCAACTGCCCAGGTCCTGGGCGCCCAGATGGAACGGTATGGGCACCTTCCCCGGGACCTGGAGGGGCTCCATGACTACTGCGACGAGGTGCGGCCCTTCGAGACGGCGCTGGACCGGTGGTTCGAGGCCGGCGAGGACGGGGCCCTCCGCTTCCGGCGGGGGAAGCACACCGGGGTCCCCCTGGCCGAGGTGGCCCGGGCCCACCCCGACTACCTGCAGTGGATGCTGGGTCTCGACGACCTGGCCGCCGAAGTGAAGGAGGCGGTACGGGCCGCCCTCACCGGCCCCTGACGGAGTCGCCGGGGAGCCCCAGGTCGGAGCGGACCCGCTCCAGGTAGAGCTGCTGGAGCCTGCGGAAGACGGGACCCGGCCGGCCCGAGCCCACCGCCCGGCCATCCACCTCCACCACGGGGACGAGCTGGCGGAGGCGGCTGGCCAGCATGATTTCGCCGGAGGGCCGGGGCGGGAGGGGGGAGCCCGGCGGTCCCTCCGGACCCGCCAGGATCGACTCCAGCGCCGGGCCGTCCAGGGCCCGGTCCCCCCAGCCCACCTCCCCCGGGTCCTCACCATCCAGCTCCTCCCGGAGGAGCTGGATGGTGAGGCTGGGGAGGGCCCCGGCCCGGGGCAGGTGGAGGCGGGCGCCATCCCACCAGAGGAGGGCGGAGGCGCTTCCCTCCACCAGCTCCCCCGAGGGGGTGGAGAGGAGGGCCTCGTGGGCACCCGCCCCCCGGGCGGTCCGGAGGGCCAGGATCCGCTCCAGGTAGTTCGTGTGCTTGGCCCCGCTCCGGGCCACCAGGGACTCGGGATCGACCCGGCCCGCACGGACCGCCCGGAGGCCCTCCGTCCACCACGCGGGGTCGCTACGGAACCCGGCCGCCACCACCTGAAGCATCGGCTCCCCCCCGGGAGGCCGGGCCAGGCCCCCCGCCCCGCCGGAGCCCGCCGTGAGGGTGAGGCGGAGGCGACCGTCCGGACGCACCGACGGGGCGCCGGGAGCCGGGACCAGCTCGGCCAGCGCCCTCCGGACCCCCTCCTGGAGTTGGGTCGCCGACGGGGGTTCGAGCCCCAGGGCCCGGGCCCCGGAGCGGAAGCGGTCCAGGTGGAGGTCCAGCCCGTGCGGCCGACCGCCGTGGAGGGGAATCGTCTCGAAGAGGCCGTCCCCCAGTAGGAGGCCCCGGTCGTCGGAGGTCGGAGTGGGCTGGCTCGGTGTCACCGGACCGGCTCCACCCTGGGGTCCACCCCGGCCGGCAGTCGTTTGTCCGGTGTGGGGGAGGGCTCCGGGAGGGTGGCCTCCTGCCCCAGGCGCAGGGCGTTCTCCAGAAGGCGGTGCCCGTACTCCGTGAGAATGGACTCGGGGTGGAACTGCACCCCCACGGTCCCCCCCGACTCCGACGCCACCGCCAGGACCTCCCCCTCGGGGCTCCGGG
>REBX01000250.1 GCA_007692505.1 Gemmatimonadales bacterium
TCGGAGACGATCCCGGGGCCGGGGGGGAGGTCCGGGGGGACGCGGGCTGGGGGGGCGTGGGCTGGGACGGGGCGGTCACGGGGACCTCCGAGGGTGCGTGGGAGGGGTCGCAGGTAGGGAGTGTGCGCAGGCGGGAGGCCGGGTCTGGCCACCCGTGGGTCAGGGAGACGAGGTGTCCCCCTGCCACGGGATATACCCCCTACCCCTATAAGTTCCAGTCCCTGGTCCGGCGCTGGCTCCAGTGCGGGGGTCGACCTGCGGCCAGTGCGGGACCAGGTGCGGGAGGGAGTGCCGGGGTCAGCGCGGGCCGCCCGGCTCCTCCCTCTCCCGATCCGAGCTGACCAGGGCCTCGAAACCGGCCTCCCGGAGGTGCTCCAGCGCCGAACGGGCCTCACCCTCCGACTCGAAGGCGCTCCAGCGGACCCGGTGGAGCATGCTCCCCTCCACCCGGACCACCCGGACATCCAGACCGGCCTGGCGGGCCTCGGCGGCCAGCGCCCCGGCCCGGGACTCCGACGAGAAGGCACCCAGCTGGATCGTCCAGGCGCCGGAGAGCTCCTCGGCCTCCCACTCCTCGAGCGCCCGGCCTGCGTCTGCCGTGTCCGCGTCCACGGTGTCGGGGTCCACCACGGGGTCGGGGAGGGTGTCGGGATCGACGACGGGGTCGGGGATCGTGTCGGGATCCACCACCGGATCGGGAATGGTGTCCGGATCGGGGAGGGGGTCGGGGTCCGGGATCGTGTCCGGGTCCGGGAGGGGAGGCGGGTCCTCGCCCATCACGGGGAGGGAGGGGGCCTCCACGTCCTCGCCGCGGATCTCCCGGTCGTCCTCGCCGGGGGCGGGGAGGCGGGCCATGCGGTCCCGGGCCTCCACCCGGTGGGGGCTCCCCGAGTAGTCCCGGATGAGAATCTCCAGGTAGCGGCGGGCGTCCTCCGGATCCTGCCGGGCCTCGGCGTGCTGGGCCAGGCGGAGGAGGGCCTGGTCCGAGAAGCGCCCGCCGGGGAACTCCACCACCAGCCGCCGATAGTCCATCTCGGCCTGCTGGGGGTCGGGGCTCAGCCGGGCCCGGAGCCAGAGGGCGTGCTCCCGTGCGGCCCGGGGCGGACGACCCGAGGTGCGGGCCTCGGCCTCGTCCCACCACTCCTCCAGGAGGGTGCGGGCCAGGGCCCAGTCCGCCGAGTCCATGGCCGCCTCCACTTCCTCCAGATCGGGGGCCTGGCCCCACAGCTCCCCCTCGTCCCCCAGGCCGGGACCCAGGGCCAGGAGGAGGAGGGCCAGGAGGAGGCCGAGCCCGCTCGAAGTCCGAACCGTGTGCTTCATGCCGCCTCCCGGGTCAGTGCCCGTTCGAGAATCCAGGTTTCGAGCAGGTGCAGGTCCGACGCGCCGCTGGCCTTCAGGAGCTGGTCCACCCGGAGGAGGCCCTCCAGCGCCTCGGCCACCTCCCGTTCCGTCCAGTGGCGGGCCTGCCCGTCGTACCGCCGGGCCAGCCACTGCTGGTGCCGGGGGAGGGCCTCCCGGAGGGCTCCGCTCCCACCCGCGACCCGGAGGCCCAGGCGGAGGAAATGGGTCCCCAGCGCCGACACGAGCCCCACCCCGGACTCGCCGTGGCCCAGGAGGGTGTCGAGCCCCGCCAGGGCCTCCTCCACCCTGCGTCCTCCCACCAGGTCCAGCCAGGCCCATCGGTCCTGGGTGGGGATCCGGGTGCCGGCGGCCTGGACGTGCTCCAGGGTGACCGGCGAGCCCTCCTCCACCAGGCTGGAGAGCTTCTCCATTTCCCGGGAGAGGAGGTCCAGGTCGCTCCCCACCCCCTGGGCCAGGGCCCGGGCGGCATCCTCCTCCATCTCGACCCCATGGACGTCCCGGCACCGGTCCATGAGCCAGCCCGGCAGGTCGTTCTCCCCGATTCGATTGAACTCCACGGAGCGGGCCCGGGCCGCCAGCTCCCGGTAGAACTTCGCCGAGGAGCGCTCCGGTACCGTGCACAGGAGGATGAGGACCAGCCCCGGCGGCGGCGAGGCCACCAGCTGCAGGAGGTGGTCCCGGGCCCGCTTCGACCCGGCCAGCGCCTCCGTCTCCCGGAGCACCACGACACGCCACTCCGCCATCATGGGAGGCGTTCCCAGGACCGACGCCAGTCGCTCCAGGTCGATCTCGCCCCCCCGAAGCCGGTCCAGGTTGAAGTCCCGAGTGGTCTCGTCCAGATGAGCCTCCACCAGGGCCCGGGCCGCCTCCGCCTTCCGGAATTCGTCGTCTCCGTGAAGGTAGAAGACCCCCCCGGGCTCGGAGCCCAGAGAGGTCTGGAGATCGTCAGGAATCATGGGCGGGGCATCCCGGCGGGAACGGGCGTCGGGGCGCCGCCGAGTCCGGCGGGCCCGGGGTCAGTGGAGGCCGGTCTGCATCATCCGGCCGGTCCGACTCCGATGATAAAGGGAGGAGTGTTCCCAGAGAAGGACGCTGGCCCCTCCCCAGAGGTCCGAATCCGAGAGGAAGGCGGCGCCGGTGGCCGGCGACGGCTCCGAGATCCTCACGGAGCGGGCCAGGTCCGGCGACGGGAGGAGCCGATCCACCACCGGGGGCGAGGAGGGCTCCGCCACGTCGGGGGCCGAAGCCGTCACCGCCGGGAGCACCCCGGACTCGGGGACCATGGACCGATCCGTCATGGGGCCCCAGACGGCGACGCCCACCAGGAGGATGGTGGCCGCAAAGGCCACCGTGATGGGGCCCGTGCCCGCATAGCCCCGGCGACGCCTGGAGGCCTCCAGGTCGGCCTGGTAGATCCGGTGCCGCAGGCGGTCGTCGAAGTCCTCCCGGGGAGCCGGCCCCCCCATGGAGCGGAGGAGTTCTGCGCCCCGGTCCACCACCTGGTGGTAGCGGGAGCAGGAGGTACACGACTCCAGGTGGCCACGCATGCGGGCCTCGAGCTCGGGGGCGACGGTGCCGTCCCGGAACTCGGAGTACTCTTCGATGAAGGTGGAACAGTTCATGTCCGCGACATCCTTCGGTGGGGGCCTTCGGGAAGGGAAGGCATCTGGAACACATCTGGTACAGGCCGAAGGCCGGAGGGGTTCCCGAAACCTCCTTCCCTCCTGCACGAAACCCCCCTCGGGACCGAAGTCCGTCGGGGGGCTCGAGGAGCGGCCGTGTGGGGGGACACAGGCACGCTCGGTTCCATCACGCACCGGGGGGGGCAGGGACCACCCCGGGTCCTTCAGGGCCTGTCGATCAGCCGATCATGGGACCGACGATCTGGGCGAAGTTGTTCCGAGCGCGGTTCAGGCGGCTCTTCACGGTCCCCAGGTTGGTCTCGGTGATCTCGGCGATCTCCTCGTACGTCCGGCCCTCCAGCTCGCGGAGGACGAAGACGATGCGGTGGTGTTCGGGAAGCTGCTGCACCGCTTCCTCCACCTTTTCCTTCAGGTGCCGCTTCCGAAAGAGGTCGTCGGGCTTGTGGCTCTCGTCCTCCCACTCCAGGGGCCGGTGGTCCGCGTCCCAGTTCTTCTTGATGGTCTGGAAGAGGACCAGGGGGTTCCTGGACCGGTTCCTGAGCTCGTTCTTGGCCAGGTTACCGGCGATGGTGTAGATCCAGGTAGAGAACTTCTTCGACTGGTCGAACCGGTGGAGGTGTCGGTACACCCGCACGAAGGTCTCCTGCACCAGGTCCTGGGCCCGCTCCCGATCGCCCACCGTGCGGTAGACGAAGTTCAGGAGCCGCGAGTCGTACCGCCGGACCAGCTCCCCGAAGGCACGCTCTTCGCCGTCCAGGAACCGCTGAACCACATCGCTGTCCGAGAGGGATTCGAGCTCGCGGCGGGTGTTCTTCGCCGGGGCCGACTCTCCGAACGCCTGTCCGTCTCGCTTGAGATCCTTGGCAAACATGGTTTCACCCTCTGTCATCCGAAGGATGCGCCCTTCGTGGTGCGGAGGCCGGTTCCGACCTCTGTCGACTCCAGTTGCAGGTTCCGTACCAGACCGAAATCGGCCCCGTGGCTGCCGCTGTGACAGGAAGTGTCCCCAGGCGTGGACACTCGGTGCCTCAGGAAGAGGACAGGGGGGGCGCACTCCGCCGCTGGGGCCAGACCTGGTCCCGGAACGCGTGGACGTGCTGGAGGGCCGCCACCGTCTTCGCATCGGTGATGGCCCCGTCCCGAATCCCCTCCAGAAGCTCCGACAGCCGGAGGGTCTCCACCTCCAGGTACTCGTCCTCGTCCCGGTCCTTCCGGCCCTCCGAGAGCGCCGCCGCCGCAAAGAGGTGGATCACCTCGTCGGTGAACCCCGGCGTGGTGTGGATGGGGGCCAGGTAGCGGAGGTCCGCCGTGCGGTGCCCCGTCTCCTCCTCCAGCTCCCTCCGGGCGCAGCTCTCCCAGTCGGCGTCGCCGGGGTCCACGATGCCCGCCGGGATCTCCAGGATCACCCCGCCGGCGGCGTAGCGGTACTGGCGGAGGACCACGATGCGGGGGTCCGGGTCCAGGGGGTCGTCCAGAAAGGGGACCACGGCGGCCGCCCCCCGGTGCCGGATGAACTCCAGCTCGCCGGTGCGTCCGTCGGGGAAGCGCACCGTGTCCAGGCTCAGCCGGACGATGCGCCCGTCCCAGATCTCCCGGCGTCCGATGCGCCCGGGGCCCTCCACCTCGCCGGCCATCAGACCACCTCGAGGGGGCCCAGGCCCAGCGCCTCCACCTCGGCGCCCACGGCATCGGCGTCGCCGCAGAGCACCACCGGCGAGCCCGCCGGGGCCACGTGGCGGGCCAGGGCCTCGTGGGCGGCATCCCGGGTCACGGCCCGAATCTCGTCCCGGTACCGGTGGTACTCGTCGTCGGGGAGGTCGTAGATCATGAGGCGGGCCAGTCGGGCGGCCAGCTGGGCGGTGGTCTCCATCTGGAGGGGGAAGACGCCGGCCAGGTAGTCCCGGGCCCGGGCCGTCTCCTCCTCGGTGGGCCCATCCTCCACCATGGCCACCAGCTCCTTCATGGACTCCCGCACCGCCGCCGCCGTGACCTCGGTCCCCACGGCCGTGGAGATCTCGAACTGCCCGCCCCCCCGCCTCATGGCCAGCGAGGAGCGCACCCCGTACGTGAAGCCGTGGGTCTCCCGGAGGTTCAGGTTCAGACGGCTGGTGAAGGCGCCCCCCAAAATGGAGTTCGCCACCTGCAGGGGGTGGAGGTCCGGGGTCCGTCGGGGCGGGCCCGGGTGCACGATGCGGATCTCCGTCTGCACGGCGCCGGGTCGGTGTGCGATGACCACCGGCCGGGGCTCGGGCACCTTCACCGCAGGCAGGGGGGGCGGGGGCTCCGTGGTCCCCGTCCAGTCGCCCAGGTGGCGCTCCACCAGGAGCTCCACGTCGGCGGGCTCCAGGTCGCCCACCAGGACCAGGCCGGCCCGCCCCGGCCGGTACCGGGCCCGGGCCCAGTCCACAATGGCCTCCCGGTCCAGCCCCGACACCGTTTCCTCCGTCCCTCCCATGGGCCGCCGGAAGGGGTGTCCCGCCGGGTGGAGGGTCCGGTCCGCCCGGTCATCGGCGATCTGGGACGGCCGCTTCCGCCGCTTCTCGATCCCGGCCAGCTGCTGGTTCCGGATCCGCTCCACCTCGTCGGCAGGGAACGCCGGCCGGCGCACCACCTCGGCCAGGAGGGCCAGGGTCTCGGGGAGGCGCTCCGCCGTGCAGGTGAAGGCCACGGTGGTGGCATCCCACCCGCTGGACACCCGCAGGTGGGTGCCCAGCCGCTCCAGCGCCTCGGCCAGCTCCGCCCCGCTCCGCTCCTCCGTACCCCCCTGCAGGGCGTCGCCGGCCAGGATGGAGAGCCCCGCCAGCTCCGGGTCCACCACGGCCTCGCCGGCGTCCAGGACCAGGCACCCGCTCACCAGGGGCACCCGGGCCTCCCGCAGGATCCGGAGCCGGAGCCCGGAGGGCCGGTCCAGGTTCAGGGGCGTGCCCAGGTGGAAGGGTCGGAGCTGCCCGGGCTCGGGGGGCCGGGTCCGGTCGGGGGTCGATGCGGATCGGGGCGCGTTCACGACGCCTCCTGGGGCAGGTAGGTGAGGATGGCCCGGTTGTCCGGACCCAGGTGGGTCTCGGCGAAGGCCCGGATGTCGTCGGCGGTCACCGCCCTCAGCCGCTCCACCTCCCGGTTGATCCGGGACGCGTCGCCGAACTGGAGCTGGTGCATGGAGAGGAGGTCCGCCCGGGAGCTGAGCCGCTCCACCTCCCGGAGGAACCTGGACTCGGAGAGGGCCACGGCGCGCTCCACCTCCTCCGTCCGCACGTCGGCGAGCCCCTCCAGCTGCCGGACCAGGCCGGCCTCCAGGGCGTCGGGGTCCGCGTCGGGGTAGCCCGTGGCCCACGACAGCATCATGCTCCGGCCGTGGAGGAGGGGGAAGGCGTACGAGATCACGTCGTTGGCCAGTCGCTCCTCCCGCACCAGCGACCGGTAGAGCCGGGAGGCCCGCCCGTCGGCCAGCACCGAGGTGGCCACGTCGGCGGCCCAGAACTCCTCGTCCGTGGCCGGGGGAATTCGGCCGCCCACGTAGACCCGCACCAGGGGGACGTCGGCCTCCACCCGCTCCCTTCGGGTCTCGCCCAGGACGGCGCCGGGGTCCAGGATCCCGGGCACCGGGGGGAGCGGGGGCCCCTCGGGGATGTCCCCGAACCAGTGCTCCACCTTCCGGAGGGCCTCGTCGGGCTCCACGTCGCCGGCCAGGGTGAGGACCGCGTTGCCCGGGTGGTAGAAGGTCCGGAAGAACTCCTCCACGTCCTCCAGGGTGGCGGCCCCGATGTCCTCCATGGAGCCGATCACCGTGTGGTGGTAGGGGTGCTCCGGGGGCCAGAGGAGGCCCTGCAGCCGCTCGTCCCAGTCCCCGTAGGGCTGGTTGTCGTAGCGCTGCCTCCGCTCGTTCTTCACCACGGCCACCTGGTTGTCCAGCGTCTCCTGGCCCAGCGCCTCCAGGAAGTGCCCTAGCCGGTCCGATTCCAGCCAGAGCACCAGGTCCAGGTGGTGGGCCGGCACGGTCTCGAAGTAGTTCGTCCGGTCGAACCAGGTGCTGGCATTCAGCGAGCCCCCGGCCTGCTCCACCAGCTCGAAGTGGCGGTTCCGGGGCACGTGGGCCGAGCCCTGGAACATCATGTGCTCGAAGAGGTGGGCGAAGCCGG
>REBX01000168.1 GCA_007692505.1 Gemmatimonadales bacterium
CACGCCCGCCAGGACTCGAACCTGGGACCCTCGGCTTAGAAGGCCGATGCTCTATCCAGCTGAGCTACGGGCGCATCCGCGTCACAACTCAATTCTCAAACAACGGACGAGGAAGCTACACGAGAGGCCCATCCGGGTCAAGCGCTCCGAGCACATCGCCCCCATCCGTGAATTTCCCTCACCTGCATCTCCGGTGCCCTCGAAAGGAAGAGGGGCGAACCCGAACTCGGGCCGCCCCCCTTTTTGCGGCCGAAACGGGGTTTCGGCTGCGCCTGGCTTGCACCGGGAAACGTCAGTCGAGCTTGACCACGTTCTCCGCGGCGGGACCTTTCTGTCCCTGGACCAGATCGAACTCGACCCGCTCACCCTCGGAAAGGCTACGGAAGCCCTCGGCCTGGATGGCGGAGTGATGCACGAAGCAGTCTCGGTCGCCCTCCTCCGGCGTGATGAATCCGAATCCCTTCGCGTCGTTGAACCACTTCACAACTCCGGTCGTACGCATGCACTGCACTCCCTGCGCTTCTCTGGTCCGCTGCAAGCCCCGCCACTATGGCCGAATCTCGGCAGCCGGACACCAGTCTCGTTCCGCGGATCACGCCCCCGCGCTGGGCTGCCCTCCATACTCAGGCTCCGCCGCCCCTTGATGGGGCCGACGCGAGCGGGAGGGCGGGATGAGGAGAAGGGAAATTCCATCGGCTCCTCTCCTCCAAGGGCGAGAGGGCGGAAGGGAATCCCTTCATGGCGGGCAGAATATGAAGCCGGCCACACTCTGTCAACTTCCCTCGTGCCACATGGCAGGGGCCGGCATGGCCGGTCGACGCTGCCACCTGATAAATCGGGGCGCCCGGATTCGAACCGGGGACCTCCTGCTCCCAAAGCAGGCGCGCTACCGAGCTGCGCCACGCCCCGAAAAGGACAGATGCTCAAGTTACGGACGAATCGCCAGCACCGGAACCTCCCTGCCTGCTCCGGCATCGGGGACAGGGACAGATCTCCCGAAGGAAGGCGAAGGGGTAGATCCCGGTGTCATGGCCGTCTGACCAACGGAAACGAAGTGCGTATCGTCCCACGTAGGTGATTTCCAGGGGAGAGACATCAGCCGGGACGGACTCCGGCCGCAGGACCCTTTGACCCGTGAGCTCGTCCACGCAACCGGCACAGGGGCACTCGATTCTGAGTCGCCGCGGCTGCCACTGGGAGACATGACCGTCTGCCCAGCGAATCCTGAGCCGCAGTCCATCGGCGCTGGGCCCCACCTCCATCGGTCGCTCAGCAGCATTTCGCGCCATCAGCTGGGACCCCGGACCGGGTTGAGGGTCGCCAAGGCAGGGGCAATGGCCCGAAATGCCGCCCCGCGGTGCCCACGCCGGCGTTTCTCCGCCGCCGTCATCTCCGCAAAGGTACGGCCGGTGGGAGGATCCAGGAAGACGGGGTCGTAGCCAAACCCCTCCCAGCCCCGGGGTCGGCCCAGTATCAGCCCGGCGGCCTCTCCTCGCCTCATCTGCTCCCTACCCCCCTCCACCTCAACCTCGTGTTCCGGTACCCAGAGTGCGGCGACGCAGACGAACCGCCCGGTCCGCCCCGCCAGGGGCGCATCCCCCAGCAGGTCCAGGAGGTGGTCGATGTTTCGGCGGTCCTGGTCCTCCGGCTCGGGCTCTCCCGGAGCCAGAGGTGCAAAACGCCGTGATCGAACACCAGGCCTGCCGTCCAGCAGGTCCACTTCGAGGCCGGAATCGTCTGCCAGGGTGGGGATCCCGGCCCGGGTCCCGAACCACCGAGCCTTGGCCATGGCGTTTTCCTCGAAGGACTCGAAGGCCTCGATGTGCTCCTCCTCGGGGGAGGGGGGGATGCCCGCCTCGTCGGGCCCGAGGACGTCCAGATGCCGGGCAGGACCATCTGCAAGGATCTGTCGCACTTCCAGAAGCTTGTGGGCGTTTCGCGTCGCAAGGAGAACCTTCACGAGTCCCCCCCATGAGTTTGCTGACCAGAGTCCACCCCCCGGAGGGAATCCATCTGGATCTGGTGCAGGGTGGAAATCCCGTCCAGGGCGAGATGGACCAGCTCGTCCACCACGCTCCTGGGGAGTGGATCGCCCTCCGCCGTGGCCTGGATCTCGACGATCCGCTGCCGGGGTGCGGCGACCAGGTTCAGGTCCATCCCGGCAGCGAAGTCCTCGCGATAGTCCAGGTCCAGCATGGGGGTGTCACCAACCAGGCCGGCACTCACGGCTGCGACCTGCCCCCGAACGGGCATGGAGTCGAGGACGCCCCCCTCCAGGAGGCCACGAGTGGCCAGGACGAGGGCCACCCAGGAACCGGTGATGGCTGCCGTACGGGTCCCCCCATCCGCCTCCAATACGTCGCAATCCAGCTGTACCGTCCGCTCGCCCAGAGACTCAAGGTGCGTCACGGACCGGAGGGCCCGTCCGATAAGCCGCTCGATCTCCCGTGTTCGTCCACTGGCTCCATCCCGTTCCCGCGACCTCCGGGTGTGGGTGGATCGGGGGAGCATCCCGTACTCTGCCGTCACCCATCCGGCCCCGCTTCCCCTTCGCCAGTCCGGTACTCGATCCAGCACGGACGCCGCGCAGAGAACCCGGGTCCTGCCGAAGTGGACGAGCGCAGAGCCCTCGGCTCTGGAAGCCCACCCGGGCTCGATCTGCACGGGCCTGAGCTGATCTGCGGGCCGCTTCGCCGCCCTTCCTTCAGGAGCGCCGGCTTCCCCGGAACCATTGGACGAATCCGCCATGGAATCAGCCTCCTTCCTGCGCCGACCCCGAAACGGGGTTCGGCAGCGGGTCGAGATGGTCGAGTATCCTGCGGGCACCCCGCTGGACGAGGAGGCGTGCCACTTGGTCGCCGAGCTCCTCCGGTGCATTCAGGTCGCCGGAGGCTTCGGCCCGAACGGTGCGCTGGCCATCGGGCGAAATCACCACGGCCTTGAGTCGAAGCGCAGAGCCGAAGGGGATGGCAAGGGCCCCCACCGGGAGCTGGCAGCCGGCCTCCAGTGCGTGGAGTACCTGCCGCTCTGCAGCGACGGAGGCCCGGGCGCCGTGGTCCTGGAGGGCCGACAGCCAAGATTCGTGCACCGCCAGGTCCTCCGTCCGGACCACGATCCCAAGTGCCCCCTGTGCAGGAGCCGGAAGCCAACCTGCGGAATCCAGGGACTGGGAAACCCGGGACATCCAGCCGAGCCGTCGAACCCCGGCCGCTGCCAGGACGATGGCGTCGTACTCCCCGGAGTCGACCTTGGAAATGCGGGTATCCAGATTCCCCCGGATGGGAGCCACGTCCAGGTCGGAGCGATGGGCCAGTGCCAGCCCCTGCCGTCGAAGGGAACTGGTTCCCAGGCGGCCGGCCCGGGGCAACTCGCTGAGACCGGTAGGGCGCCCCTCGGGACCAATGAGGACATCCCGAACATCCTCTCGAACCGGCACGGACCCGAGGGAGAGGCCCTCCGGAAACCGCGTGGGGAGGTCCTTGAGGGAGTGGACGGCGAGATCGACTTCGTCGTCCAGCAGGGCCCGGTCGAGCTCCCTGGTGAAGAGGCCCCGTCCCCCGATCTCGGAGAGCGGGCGCTCCTGGTCCGCGTCTCCCGTCGTCCGGATCTCCACCAGCTCGACCGGGCATCCGGTGGCGGCCCGGATTCGGTCTGCCACCCATCCACTCTGGGTCATGGCCAGTAGAGACCCCCTGGTACCGAGGCGAAGGGGGGTGCTGGATGGTTGGCGGCCGGAACTCTCTGTCATTGGGTCACCAGTTGGATTGGAGGCCGTCGATGGTGGCACGAACGAGTCTGGAGATGGCAAGCTCCCGCCCATCCTCCTCCAGCTGGGAGGCCTCCAGGTACTCGCCGCGCTCGGAAAGGGAGGTGTTCTCCCAGAGGATGATCTGGTTGCGAACGTCGATGATCTGGATGGCGATGGAGATGTTCACCCGGCGCTCCACGACCTCCGCGCCCCCCCTGTCGTCCGATCGATACGAGGGGGCATCGAGGGAGTACTGCCGGATCGAGCCGCGGACCAGCACGTCGGCATTCTCCTCGCTGGCGACCTGGACGCCGAAGGTGGAGGGGAACTCCTCCAGAAAGGCATCATAGAGCTCCTGGGAGACCTCGAGCCGATCCGTCTCGTTCTCGAAAGTCTGGAACGCCACGGTCCGGGCATCGGAGGGGAGCCCGGCCCCGGCCTGGAAGGTGTAGTTGCATCCGGCCAGCACCCCGAATCCCAAGGCGACGAGGGCAAGGGACCGTTTCAGCAGGATCATGGAGACATCACCTCCCGGGGGACCAGATGTCGGATGGAAACACCTCGACCTGCTCCACTTCCTCCAGGTTGAGCCGGAGCTCCCTCACCTCGCCGTGGTGTCGGTAGATGGCCTGCCTGGGGAACCTCTCCCCCTCCCCGAATTGAAGCCGGACGTCCTCCCTGCCTCCCGTGACGCTCCTCAGCTCCATGCGCTCGATACGCCCGGATGACAGGCGGACGTCCATCTCACCGCCGCCGGCGACCCTGAATGCGATGCGGGACGGGTTGGAGGGGCTCCCCTCCCCTCCGGACGGCTGGAAGCCGGGACCTGGGCGGAGGATGCCCAGCACTCCCCAGAGAAGGGGGCCGGGGGGAACAGTGGCCGGAAGACCTTCCGGGATTCGCACGTCGTCGTCCACCAGTGCGGCGACCAGGATCCGGTCCCCGTTTGCCGAGAACAGGTCCAGGCGGGCACGGTAGGGGGGCTCGACCCTCGCCACTCCCATGCCGCTGGCCCTGAGGTCGGGCTCGTTCACAGACCACTCGAAGACGAGGCGGTACGGCCGGTCCAGTCGGGATGCCTGCTGGGCCGTGCGGGTCAGCTCCCCGGCATCCACGGCCGGTCCGGCCTGGGCCGCAGGCGCTGTGGAGCAGGCGGGAAGGAACAGCAGGATCGCGGCCACGGCCAGGAGGGGGCCTAGGGTTGAGACAGTGCTGGGGAGGGACCGGGACACGTGGGCGGGCAAGGATTCGAGGGGGAAGAGTCCGGACTCTGGGGGCCGGTCAGGGTCGGCCAACCGGACGCCCTGACGATTCCATACACCGACCGGGGCAGGGAGGGTCGGCAATCCGGAAGATAACGTGCCGCCGGCTCCGGGACACCATCCAGGGTAAGCCTCCCCTTCCATCCCCTGCGTCGCTACCTTCGCGACCATGACCGACCTTCAACCTGCCCTCGTGGTGAGCGACACCCATCTGGGTGCCCTTCCAGCCGACCGGACCGCCCGCTTTCATCGTTGGCTCGAGGCGGTGCCCGACATCTCGGACCACCTGGTCATCAACGGCGATCTCTTCGATTTCTGGTACGAGTACGGGAGCGTGATCCCCAGGGGACACACACGTACGCTGGGCCGGCTCGCCGACCTGGTGGATGCCGGCGTGCGCGTGGACTTCGTGGGAGGGAATCATGACTGGTGGGCCGGAAGCTTCCTGGCCGACGAGATCGGAGTTCGGGTCCACCGCGAACCCGTGGTCCTGGAGCTTGCGGGACATCGGTGCCTGGTGGCCCACGGCGACGGACTGGGGAGGGGCGACTTGGGGTACAAGCTCCTCCAGACCGTCCTGAGGGGACGGATCACCCGATTCCTCTTCCGGTGGCTCCACCCCGACGTGGGTGCCGTCATCGCGGACAAGGTATCCCGCACCCATCTGCAGGAAGACAGAACGTGGCGACCGGACCAGGAACGGGTGGAAATCCTCGCTGGGTGGGCTCGGGACCGGCTGCTGGAGGACGAGTCCCTCGACCTGGTCCTCCTCGGGCATGTCCACGCCCCGGAGCTGAGGGAGATCGCACCGGGCCGATGGTATGGAAACTCGGGAGACTGGATCCATCACGGGAGCTGGATCGAACTCGCGCCTGGAGCCGCACCCGTTCTGGGAACCCATCCCGCGTTCAGCGGCCGGTCGGACCCTGGAACGGGATCCTGAGACTCACTTCCCACGCCAGGTCCCCCGGTCGTCGCCCCACATCCAGTGCGAGGGGCTGCGGGAAGTCCGCCAGGTGGCCTGCCACGTAGGCATCGGCCGCGCCCAGAAGGGTCATGAAAATCCCCAGCGCCAGCCAGTCCTCCACCTGCTGACCGCGTCGTTCGACGAGTTCCTCCCGTTCCGAGACCCTCGGGTCCACTCCGGCAAGTACCCTCAGGGAATCGGGGGAAGCCACTCCCTGAAGTCGGAGCTCGTCCTCCACGAGTCGCCGTTCCTCCCTGGCGAACCGCCGGGCCGTCCTCTGTCGGCTTGCGGACTTGAGGATCATGAGCGCCGTGCCCGACTGGGCTGCAGCATAGAAGGCCGCCCGGGTGCCCGAGCCCACGGAGGCATGCCCCCAGCCCGGCAAGACCAGGGACCGCACGAAGGCGCCGCCCGGGGAGACGGGATCTTCACCCTCCGTCGCCGCCTGGATGGGTGGCCCTTCCTGTAGGGCCCCCACCGGCCCCGGGAGGAGAAAGCCTCCCAGGAGGAGTCCGGCCAGCACGAGGGGCAACCGCGGGGAAAGGTGCCGGTCCGTCATCTGGGTCTTCCTCGTTGAGTTTCGGGAGGAGGCATGTCCAGGATGGAGAGGGCTTCGGGGCAGACCGAAACGTCGATCCATGAAGTGCCCGCCTCCGCCAGTTCTCCGTCCAGCTCGAAGCGGAAGGGGGTGCCATCGGTGGACTCGATCCGCGCCGTCCGGAGAGCTCGGAGGTGAATTCGGTCGCTCTCCCGCTGGGTACCCCGGAGGACGCTGGGAAGATGACGCGCTACCTCCAGGAGGCCGAGTCGCTCCACGTGGAAGAGGTCCAGGTGGCCATCCTCCGGGCTCGCATCCGGAGAAAGCAGGAAGCCCCCGCCCACGGATGGTCCCACTGTGACCGCGACCAGCAGGGTGCTCGCCTCCAGCGTGTCAGACCCCCCTTCCCGGTCCCCATCGATCCTCACCCTGAGCGAAGGGAGGGACATGCCCACCAGTGCCGGGGGCAGCGCCGCGAGGTACTGGAGGAGCCCGGGCAGGGCCCGAAAGTGCCGGCGCCGGCGAAGGACCTCCACGTCCAGGCCCACACCCAGGAG
>REBX01000266.1 GCA_007692505.1 Gemmatimonadales bacterium
CCCGCCGCCGAGGCGACGCCCGGCGACACCCAGGCCGGAGACCCGGGCCAGGCCGAGGAGGGCGAGGCCCTGGAGCTGATCCGTCTGTCGGACATGGAGATCGAGGCCCCCGAGGGTGTGGAGGACCGGGTTCCCTTCCCCTCCACCGCCTCCATCCGGAACCTGGCGACCCCCGAGGAGGGCCTCCTCACCGTGGCCTTCCAGGCCAACGCCGTGCTCGAGGAGCTGGCCGACCTCCTGAGCGCCTTCTTCGAGGAGAGCGACTGGGAGGTCCGGGAAGAGTCCATCGGGGAGGCCACCGCCGGAGAGGTGGGCGCCGACTGGCGGGTGGCCGGGCACGGGGTTCGGGTCTCCGTGACCCTCATCGGGTTCGATGGCGCCCAGTCCTCCCAGGTCTCGGGTTCCCTCATCGTCCTCGCAGACGACTGATCCCCGGAGGGGCTGCTTCCCCCGGCTCCAGGGACGCCCGGTGCACACCGGACACCGAACGGCCTGACGGATCGGCCCGGGTCCCGAAGGAGGGGTCCCAGGCCAGGGCCTCTGGGGAGGAACAGGCGATGGAGGGCCCCGAGGGGACGGTGGCCGCAGGTTGATCCCCCGGGAAGTGCTCCTGGAAGATGGACCGGTACCAGAAGGCCTCCGCCGTCCCGGGGGGAGAGAGGGGGAAACGTTCGGCTGCCCGGGCCATCTCCGCCGGATCCACCCGAGATGTGGCATGCTCTCGGAGCGCATCGATCCATCCGTACCCGACGCCGTCGGAGAACTGCTCCTTCTGCCTCCAGAGGAGCTCGTCGGGCAAGGTTCCGACGAAGGCCTCCCGGAGGAGGGCCTTCTCGATGATCGCCCCCCCCGGGCCCGCCGACGGCATGCGAAGCGCCGGTTCCAGCTCCATGGCCAGGTCCAGGAACTCCAGGTCCAGGAAGGGCACCCTGGCCTCCACCCCCCACGCGGCCATGGACTTGTTCGCCCGGAGGCAGTCGAAGAGGTGGAGGTCCCGGACCTTCCGCTCTGTCTCGCGCCGGAAGGCCTCCGGGGACGGAGCCCGGTGGAAGTACAGGTAGCCCCCGAAGACCTCGTCGGCTCCCTCCCCGGACAGGACCATCTTCACCCCCATGGCCCGGATTCGTCGGGCCAGGAGGTACATGGGCACCGACGCCCTCACCGTGGTCACATCGAAGCTCTCGATGTGCCGGATCACGTCGGGGACGGCGTCCAGCCCCTCCTGGATTGAAAAGGTGAAGCCGTGGTGGGTGGTTCCCAGGTGCCCGGCCACCTGGGCGGCGGCCTCCAGGTCCGGTGATTCCTCGAGTCCGATGGCGAAGGAGTGGAGGGAGGGCCACCACGCTTCCGTTCGGCCGTCGTCCTCCACCCTTCGACGGGCAAATCGGGCCGCACAGGCCGCCACCACCGACGAATCCAGGCCGCCGGAGAGGAGGACACCCCAGGGTACATCGGACATGAGCTGCCTCCGGACGGCGGCTTCCAGCCCCCGGCGAACCGCCACAGCCCCCTCCGTCCTCCCCGTGGGAGGAGACGGGAGAGGTGTGCAGCCAGGCCTCCCTTCCACCGCCTGCAGGGGTTCTGGCCCCTTTCGCACTTTCGCCCCTTCCGGTCCTGCGGCACTGGTAGCAGGGCGCCACCTCCGGGGCCGGAAGACCCGAAGGGCCCCCGACTCCGAGTCCAGGACGCACCCCGGGGGGAACACCTCCAGGTGGGAGCACAGGTCCGAGATGGCCTTCATCTCGGACGCCACCCAGAGACGACCCTCCCGGTCCCGGCCCCGGTAGAGGGGCATGACACCCACCGGGTCCCGTGCGACGATCCACCGGCCCCGGCGGGGCTCCAGGAGGGCGAAGGCCCAGATCCCGTTCAGACGACGGAGTCCCGAAGGACCCTCATGGGCCAGGAGGGGCAGGAGGACCTCGCAGTCCGACCCCGTCTGGAAGGGCCACGGCTCCTGCCCGGAGGCCCTTCGAGCCGACTCGAGAGCTTCCGTCACCTCCCGGTGGTTGTAGATCTCCCCGTTCACCGCCAGGACTCGCTCCTTCCAGGGATCAACGAGGGGCTGGGAACCTCCGGCGGGATCCACGATGGCCAGGCGCTCGTGGACCAGGATCCCGGCCGGCGAGGCGTGCACCCCGCTCCAGTCCGGCCCCCTGTGGCGCTGGAGAGCACTGGCCGCAAGGGCACGTCGCCTGAGTTCTGGGAGGTCGTCGGCGGGCCGCAGGTCGAAGACGCCGAGAATGGAACACATGGTGGAAGTCCTCCGGACTTGATGGGAATCGCGGAGGCATCCGGGGCCGAAGCAGCCTGCGGGGCGGGCACGAAAAAACGCGGCCCGCCGGAAAGGCGGAGCCGCGTCGGTGTCGAATGCCCGTGGTTCGTGGTCTACGAACCCGATTCGCACGCGGGTGTCCGCCATCCCCGGGGGACGGTGGGATTCGCATTGCGATTCGGATTCGAGAAGGTGTTCATGCCTTCAGGGTGCTACAGATCCGCCCCGGGCGCAAGACCCCTTTGAACCGTCTGGCCCTTCGGACCATCTTGGGACGCTGCCCAAGCTGTCCCGTCCCCCGCATCGAGGTTCGTCGCCCCCATGGATTCCTCCTCCCTGGCCCCCCGGGTCGCCCGCGAACTGTCCCTGCCTGCCCGGAGTGTGGCGGGGGCGCTGGAGCTCTTCTCCAAAGGCGCCACCCTTCCCTTCGTGGCTCGCTACCGGAAGGAGGAGACCGGGGGACTCGACGAGGTGCAGCTCAGGAACGTGCGGGACCGGGCCGGGGAGCTGGAGGCCCTGGAGGAGCGGCGCGCGTCGATCCTGGCTTTGCTGGAGGACCGGGGGCTCCTGGACGACGGGCTGAAGGCCGCGCTGGAGGGCGCCGAGACCCGGGCGGAGCTGGAGGACCTGTATCGACCCCATCGGCCCCGGAGGCGGACCCGGGGGCAGATGGCGCTGGAGCGGGGGCTGGGGCCGCTGGCGGACCGGATCTGGAACGGGTCGCTGGCCGACGGCGAACTGGAAGGTGCGGCGGCGGCGTTCGTCACCGGTGGGGAAGGAGACGACGGGGTGGCCGACGTGGCGGCGGCGCTGGACGGGGCCCGGGACATCCTGGCCGAGCGGCTGGTGGATGACCCCGGCCTCCGGGCGCTGGCCCGGAATCGGTGGAGGAAGGAGGCCGTGCTGGTCTCGAAGCGGGCCCGGGGGGCGGCAGACCATCCGGAGCTCCCCCGATTCCGGAGCTGGATCGACCACCGCGAGCCCGTGCGGTCTGCGGCGGGACACCGGGTGCTGGCCATCCGGCGGGGGGCGTCGGAGGGGGTCCTGTCGTGGACGCTGGAGGGGCCCGAGGGAGACCTCCTGGCCGTGGTTCTCCGGGGGGCCCGGGAGGGTCGGAGGGCGCCTCGCTTCATGGAGGAGGTGGCTCGCGATGCCACGGACCGGATCCTGGTGCCGTGGGCCATCCGGGAGGTGCAGGGCGAGCTGGAGGCGCGGGCGGAGGCCGAGGCGATCCAGGTGTTCGGTCAGAACCTGGAGCAGCTCCTCCTGCAGCCTCCGGCAGGGGAGCGGTCCGTGCTGGCCCTGGACCCGGGGTTCCGGGCCGGAGTGAAGATCGCCATGGTCTCGGCGGGGGGGACCCTCCTGGACACGGTGACCCTCCACCTGCACCGGGAGGAGGCCTTCCGGAAGGGGACCCTGGAGCTGGTACGTCGACACCGCCCGGACCTGGTGGCCGTGGGGAACGGCACCGGCTCCCGGGAGACGGAGGCGGCGGTTCGGGAGGCCCTGGAGGAGGAGGGGGACCCACCCCCGGTGGTCCTGGTGAACGAGGCCGGGGCCTCCGTCTACTCCGCCTCGGAGGTAGCCGTGGAGGAGCTGCCGGAGGTGGACGTGGCGCTGCGCGGGGCGGTGTCCATCGGGCGGCGCCTGCAGGATCCCCTGGCGGAGCTGGTGAAGATCGACCCCCGCTCAATCGGGGTGGGCCAGTACCAGCACGACGTGAACCAGCCCGCGCTCCGCACCCGCCTGGAAGAAACGGTGGAGATCTGCGTGAATCGGGTGGGGGTGGAGCTCTCCACGGCCTCCCCCTCCCTCCTCTCGCACGTGGCGGGGATCGGGCCCACGCTGGCCACCAACATCGTGGAGGAGCGGGAGGCCCGAGGCGGGTTCCGGTCGCGGGCCCAGCTCCTGGAGGTCCCCCGCCTGGGCCCGAAGGCCTTCCAGCAGGCCGCCGGTTTCCTGCGGCTCAGGGATGGGTCGCACCCCCTGGATGGCACTGCGGTCCACCCGGAGCGCTACGAGCTGGTGGAGCGCATGGCCGGGGACCTGGGGGTGGAGACGGCGGAGCTCGTGGCGGATGGCTCGCTGGTGGACCGCCTGGAGGCCCGGCTGGAGCGCTACGAGGGCAACCGGGTGGGCCGCCCCACCCTGGAGGACATCGTGGCCGAACTGCGGCGGCCCGGTCGCGACCCCAGGGAGACCTTCGAGCCCCCCCGCTTCCGGAAGGATGTGCAGAAGCCTGCCGACCTGAAGCCCGGGATGGTGCTCCAGGGGGTCGTCACCAACGTGGTGGCATTCGGCGCCTTCGTGGACGTGGGGGTCCACCAGGACGGCCTGGTCCACGTGTCGGAGATGGCGGACCGCTACGTGAAGGATCCTGCCACGGTGGTGTCGGTGGGCCAGGCCGTGAAGGTGCAGGTGAAGTCCGTGGACCTGGATCGGGGCCGGATCGGGCTCAGCATGAAGACGGGCTGAGGGGCGACGCCGACCCCTGGGGCGCCGTCAGAAGCCGCCGCCGAAAAGCTGGACGCCCACCGCGATGCTGAGCTGGTCGAGGCCGCCCAGGTCGCCGCGGGCCTCGGCAAAGGGCGCGAAGGCCCGGCGCTGGAACCGGATCCCGCCCAGCACGTTCAGGCCTACCTGGGTGTCGGTACCGGCCTCGTCGAAACTTGCGCGACCCACCATGGCTCCGGCACCGATGTAGGTACGGGCCGTTCCCTCGCCCAGCGCGAAGAGGGGCCGCAGAAGGTCCACGTTGAACTCGGTCCAGTCGTAGCCCGTGGGGCTGGCCCGATGGACGGAACCGGCGAGCTCGAACGCCCCCAGCGAGCGGGCCAGGGCCCCCGGGTCGTCTCCGGTGAAGCGCTCCATGGGCACGGTCCCCCGAACCCCGATGCCCAGTTCCGACTCGCTGCCGTACTCGCCGAAGGTGGCACACCCGGAGACCAGGACCGCCAAGGCAGCCAGGAGGAGGAGGGTGAAGCCGCGAGCCGGTGTGCACCGGGTGGACACGGTGGAGCTAGTCATCGAAATGAGTCCCTGGAGGAAGGAGCTGGAAGTGGACCGCCGAATGGTCAACGCACCGCAGGCCCACTGCGGGCAGGCAGCAGAAGGCCTCATGGAAGGAGTGCAATCGGGTACCAATGCCACGGTTGAAGGTTTCCCCGCGGCCGGGCCGCGACGCTCCGGAGGGGTTCCGGCCCTGGTCCTCCCCCTGGCCGTCGCACTCTCCCTCCTCCTCTTCTCCCCGGGCCCGTGGGAGAGGGTCCCGGGCCCCGTCCTCCTCTCAGCGCAGGAGATCCCGCCTCCCCCTTCCGACGGCCGCAGCCTCCTCCACGACGAGGCTGGAATGGCGAGCCCCTCGGACCGGGTTGTCCTCCGGGCCGTCCTGGAGGAGGCGCTGGATGCCTATGGAACGGCCATGGTGGTGGTCACTCTGGAGCAGATGGCGGACCACGGGGCACCAGAGGGCATGCCCGTGGAGGACTTTGCCCGGGCCTGGTTCGATGCATGGGCCATTGGCGCGGTGGACGAGGCGGGAGCCCCGCAGGGGAACCGGGGGATCCTCCTCCTGGTGGCCCGGGACGACGGGATGGCGCGGATCGAGCTGGGCGGGGAGTGGGGCAGCCGCTGGGACGGGCACTCAGAGCAGATCATGGACGACGTCCTGGTTCCCCGCCTATCCCGTGAGGCCTGGAGCGAGGCGCTCCTGGAAGGGGGCTGGGCTCTCCTGGACATGGCCCGGGCCGGGCCGGACGGAGATGCACCCGAACTCAGGGCGGCCACCACGGAAGGGGCAACGGGAGAGGGCGCCCGGGCAACCGAGCTCCTCCCCGGCCCCGACGGGTTCATGGACCTGGTCCCCCGCAATCCGGTTCCGGACTGGCTCCGGGTACTCCTGGCCGTGGGTGGGATCGCGGCGATCCTAATGGGAGCCAGCCATGCAGCCTCCCGCAGGGACCTGCTGGGCCTGGGAGCCGCACTCCTCCTCGGAGCCCTCTCCGTCTGGCTCCTCCTCCTGGGCCTCTTCGTCGTGGCCCGGTGGTGGCTGGGATGGGGGCATGACCCCCACCGCCACAGGGGCGGACGAGGTGGAGGTGGCCGCGGAGGTGGAGGCGGCTTCGGCGGCGGCAGCTCGGGAGGGGGCGGGGCAACGGGGCGGTTCTGAGGCTGCCGGTCAGCGTCCCCCGCCAATGGTGACGCGAAGGTAGAATCCCTCCAGGCTGGAGTCGGGACCGTTGGCCACCGTGTTCCCACCCAGCTGCCAGTTCGTGGACCAGGGCTGGAAGAGGTAGCCAGCCCTGACTCCCAGAGTCGGCCCCCCGCTCCGGGTGCCGCCGAAGCGGTAGCGGGCCCCGGCTCCTGCAGAGACCAGGATGCCACCCCGGGTGAGCCGCGACTCCCGGTCCGGGTCGGCAAGAACCTCGTCGAACTCCCCTGGGCGTCCCTCGGGCCCCACGTCCAGGGTCATCCCGCCAGCCCCGATCCCGGCCAGGGGGAAAAGATCGAAGCCCGAGGTCACCTCGCCCAGGTATCCGATCTGGAAGAGCCCGTAGCCACCCCCCAGGCGGTAGTCACGGCCTCCGGCCACGTTGTCGCTGGTGATGAGCCCATAGCCCTCGCCGCCCAGCATGAGGGTGCGCCCGCGAACGGCGAAGCCGCCGCCGCCGATGGCCAGCATGCGGCCGTCGAAGGTGGGCAGGCCGGACTGGAGGAGGACCTCGTTCAGCTCTCCCAGGTCGGCGTCATTCAGCCCCACTCCGAAGTAGCC
>REBX01000267.1 GCA_007692505.1 Gemmatimonadales bacterium
GAGGAGGACCTCTTCCTGGGCAACCTGGGGGTGTCCGGCCTCTGGATCCCGCTGGCGGCCCTCCCGATCCCCATCCTCCTCGAGCTCGTCCTCCCGTGACGGAGCCAGGCCCGATCCTCCAGGTCGACGGAGTACGGACCTCGTTTCGCCGGGGGCAGGTGCTCAAATCCGCAGGATTCTCCGCCCACTCGGGCCGGATCACGGTCCTCATGGGGCGAAACGGGGCAGGGAAGTCGTCCCTCTTCCGCGTGGCCGTGGGCCGAATGAGGGCAGACTCGGGCCGGATCCTCTACAAGGGCGAGCCGGTGGAGACCCCCACCCTTGCGGGACTCGCCCGCCGGGGCCTCATGTACCTCCCCCAGGAGACGGGCCTCACACAGTTCTTCTCCATCCGGCAGCACCTGGAGGCCATGGCCCGGAGCTTCGGGGGCAGCAGCCGGCTGGAGTCGGTCCTGGAGGAGCTAAAGCTCGGCGAACTGCAGCGCCGCAGGCCCCGGCACGTCTCGGGAGGGGAGCGCAGGAGGGCCGCCCTCGCCCTGGCCCTCGTCCGACAGCCAGACTGCCTCCTCATGGACGAGCCCTTTTCCGGGATCGACCCTACGGACCGGGAGCTTGTGCAGGGCGGGCTTCGGTCCCTTCGGGAGGCCGGGACCGCAGTGGTGATCTCGGGTCACGACGTGGAGGACCTGTTCGAGCTGGCAGATGACGTCATCTGGGTGACGGCCGGGACATCCCACTGGCTGGGGACCCCGGCCGAAGCCAGGGTCCATTCCCGGTTCAGTCGCGAGTACCTGGGCGAGGTGCCGGGCTCACGCCCTTCACCCGAGCTCTGATTCTTCCGGGCTCGACGACACCGTGAGGGCCGTCACAGTGACCAGGATCAGCCCCATGCCCAGGAGCTGCAGGCCCGCCAGGCTCTCGTCCAGGATTGCGACGCCGAACACAGACGCCGTGACCGGCTCCACCATGGCGACGATGGACGCCGCGGCCGGTGCGGTGTGCTTGAGGCCAACGACGTAGAGGACGAACGACAGGCCCGCCCCCACCACCCCCAGCGCCAGGATCAGCGCCAGATCGGGCGAGCCCGGGGCCGCGAAGAGCTGGTCGGACTCGCCGGGCCAGACCAGGATGGCGGCGAGGACCGCAAATGCGATGGTAAGGATGGCCTGTGGACTTCCGTGGGGCGCAGCATACTTGAAGCCGAAGATGAACAGGGCATAGCAGACGCCTGCCAGGAGGCCGGCCCCCACACCGATGAGGGTGATGCCGCTCCCGCCCACGTCGTGGATCTGGGTGAGGAGGGCGATGCCCACCATGACCGCCGCGATGGCCACAAACTTCAGGCCGGTGGGACGCTCGAGCCCCAGGGCGAAGGAGGCCACGAAGACGAAGACGGGGGCACTGTACATGAGCGTGGCTGCCACCGCCACGCTCCCGTTGGCGATGCTCACGAAGTAGAAGGCGAAGTTGCCCGCCACCCCCACCCCTGCCACCACGGACCAGAACCAAAGGCGGGGACTCGACAGTCCACTCCCCTTCGGCCGCAGTGCGAGCCAGACGAGGACGAACGCAAGCCCGACCAGGCCCCGGTAGAAGGAGGCCACGAACGGATCCCAGCCGTCGTCCAGCAGGATCCCGCCGATCCCGCCTGCCAGGCCCCAGCAGAGCGCTGCCAGGGCGACGAGGACCGCACTCACGCCGTCAGACCCCTCCTCAGCCCACGAGGGCGCGGAGCATCTCCCCGAGCCAGGCGCGGACCTCGTTGAGGGCGATGAAGAGGGGCGGCGCGAGGAGCACCAACCCGACCACACCGAGCCTCACCTGGGTCGGGAATTCCCTTGCGAGCCACCTCGTGCCGGGATCGAAGAGAGGTATCGTGTACCAGTTCACCCCCGAGAAGACACCCGGGTGTTGCTCCAGGATTTCGGGTGGTGGATCGTTCGTCATGATGTTCTCCGGGAGGAGGCGGTTCGTCCGACCGAAAGACTTAACTGCTGCAACTATGCCGGTCAAATGCGGCCACAGGCTGCGTCCGGATCAAAATCCTCCCAGATTCCCCTGTCGGACGAATCCCAGTTTCCCCTCCGAGTCGGCAGGCCCCCTTCATGCACCACCCCCTGGACGGAATCCGCGTCGTCGACCTCTGCTCGAACCTGGCCGGACCCTACTGCGGCCAGATCCTCGCCGACATGGGCGCCGACGTGATCAAGGTGGAGCGTCCCGGTACCGGCGACCCCTCGCGGGCCTGGGCGCCCCCGGCATGGGGTGGGGAGGGCACCCTCTTCCTCTCGTCGAACCGGGGAAAGCGAAGCCTCGCCCTGGAACTGGGCACAGACGACGCGCAGGAGATCCTCCACCGGCTCCTGGATACCGCCGACGTGGCCATCCAGGCCTTTCGGCCCGATGTGGCCCGGCGCTTCGGACTTACGGAGGAGGCCCTCCGCCCTCGCCATCCCTCGCTGGTGTTCTGCTCCATCACCGCCTTCGACCCTGGTGGGCCGCACGCAGAGCGGCCCGGCTACGACCCCCTCCTGCAGGCCCACAGCGGCCTCATGTCCATGACGGGTCCGCCCCAGGGGCCACCGGTGCGAGTGGGGACCTCCATCGTGGACATGGGCGCGGGAATGTGGGCCGCCATCGGGATCCTGGGTGCGCTGAGGACCCGGGAGGCCACCGGCCGGGGGCATCACCTGAGGATTTCGCTGGAGGACACCGCGCTGGCCTGGGGCGCCTACCACCTGCAGGGGACCCTCGCCTCCGGCCGCGCTCCGAAGCCCATGGGGACGGGGCTGGGGATGATCGTCCCCTACGGCGCATTCCCCACCGGGGATGGCCACCTGATGATCGCCGCCGGGACGGATGCCCTCTTCCAGGCGCTCTGCCGGGCCCTCGGGCTGGAGGGGCTGGCCGAAGACCCCCGACTTGCCACGAACCCCGGGCGGGTGGCACACCGGGCAGAGGTGGAAGGGGCGCTTGCCCGGGCCACCCGCCGCCTAACCGTTAAGGCCCTGGAGTCGGCCCTTTCATCGGCGGGAGTCCCGTGTTCCCGGGTGCGGGACTACGGGGAAGTGGCCTCGGACCCACATGTGCTGGGAGGCATCTTCCGCCGGGAGGCGCACCCGGAGATTCCGGACTACCGGGCCGTGGGCCCTCCTGTGGTCACCGATGGGGAGCGGCCCGAGGCAGGCCGGCCTCCGCCCTCTGTGGGGGAGCACACCGCGGAGATCCTGGAGGAGCTGGCCCGTGGCCCGGCTTCAGGCCCATGAGCGATCCCGGCTACCGAACCGAGGAGCTCGACGGATTCGAGATCCTGGTGGGGCGAAGTGCCCGGGACAACGACCGCCTGTCCCTCAAGACGGCGCGGCCCAGGGACCTGTGGCTCCATGCCCACGGGTTTGCCGGGAGCCACGTGGTGGTCCGCCACCCCGAGGGCACCGGCGACGTCCCTCGCCACGTCATCGAGCGGGCGGCCCAGCTGGCCGCATGGCACTCCAAGGCCCGGGGCGCCCGGGGGAAGATCTCGGTCCACCTCTGTCGGGCTGCCGACGTGAGCAAGCCCCGGGGCGCACCCCCCGGCCAGGTCCGTCTCAGAAACTTCGAGACCGTGAAGGTCTACCCGAAGGAATAGTCCCGCCCCCCTTTTTCCCCCAACACCCCAACCAACATGGACGTGCAGGTTTTCGGCACGAAGAAGTGCTCCGACACCCGGAAGGCCCTCCGCTTCTTCAAGGAACGGAGGATGAAGATCCATTTCGTGGACCTGAAGGAGAAGCCCGCCTCCAAGGGAGAACTGAGGCGCTTCGTGCAGAAGTTCGGGGTGGACGCGCTGGTGGACCGGGACGGCAAGCGATACCGTGACATGGGGCTGGCCTCGGCCCACCGGGGAGATGCGTGGTGGCTCGAGACCCTGGCAGAGGAGCCGGGGCTCCTTCGCACGCCGCTGGTGCGAAACGGGAAGAAGCTGACCCTGGGCGCGGACGAGGCCACCTGGAAGGACTGGGTGGCAACCAACTGACGAGCCGAACGATTCTCGCAAGAGGGGACAGAGCATGGCCGCCTGCCGCATCCGGAACCGGGTCTTCCTCCTGGCCACCCTGGCCCTCTTCGGAAGCCTCGCCGTCGGATGCGAGAACCCCTCCGCGACGCCTTCCGTGACTGCCTCGGGCGACGAGCCCCTCCCGGCCTCGGCCCTCACCCTGGCAGACGGGGTCATCCTGAGCGGTGGCTTCGATGCGCTCCTGGATGACCCGCCGGAGTTCGGCATGCGCGAGGTGTCCACGATTCCCTCCGCCGAGGCCCGAACCCGCTGGGGAGACGCTGCAGAGGATGGGGCCCGGCTCCTGGCCCGGGACGACGCTCCACCAGCCGACGCCTCCCTTCGCCAGGTCCTCCAGCACCACGGGGATCTCCTGGAGGCCATGGCGGCGCTGGAGGACCCCCCGCAGTCCCGCATCTTCATCGGACACGGCCCCCCACTGGACGGGCCCCCGCTCACCCGGATCCTGCTCGTGGTGGAGGGAGAGATTTGCTGCAGGCTCATGGAAGACCCGCCTGCAGACTCGTTGCACCACACGGAGAACGAGCCCTCCGAGAAGTGGGAGATCCGCTCCGTCCGTGGCGACTCGGCCGCCACGCTCTATGGCATCATGGCCTGGTTCGGGGTGGTCCAGCTCACGAGGGTTGGCCCGGTTCCCTAGTGTAGCGTCGCCAAAGTCCCGTTCAGCACCGAGACGGACGAGGCGCCGCGCACCTCAGGACCCGTAGGAGGGCCAGCCGTACTCGCGGGCCACCGCCCGCACGATCTCGTTGGCGATTCCCATGCCGGCATCGCTGTTCGTCATGACGACGACGCCCCGGCCCTCGTGGGCCATGGCCAGGAAGGTGGCCCGGAATCCGCGGTTCGCACCTCCGTGGGAGAACCAGAGGTGGCCGTCCCCCTCCCGCAGGGTAAAGCCCAGCCCCCATTCGCCGGCCTGGAGGGTGAGCATCTCCCGAACGGTCTCGGGCTGGAGGATGCCATCCGATGCCCCCGCCAGAAGCCGCTGGAGTTCGATGGCAAGGCGGGCCAGGTCCGAGGGCGTCGTCCAAAGCCCGGCTGCGGCCTTCTCCGGGTAGGTGTGGAACCGACCGGGTACGGCCTCGCCATTTGCCCCATGGGCGGTGGCCGCCTCTCCGTGGCGAGCCCTGGGAAGGGGCTGCTGGAACGTGCTCCGCTCCATCCCCAGGGGACCCAGCACCAGGCTGTCCATGAGCTCGGGGAAGGGGAGCCCCGTGACCTCGGTCATGAGGAGCTGGACCACCGAGCTCCCGCCCCCGGAGTACCGCCACAGGTCGCCTGGAATCGTGTCCACCCGGACCGGGGCCGTGTTGGCCGGTGAAGCGCCGTCCAGGAGCTGGACCAGGGAGGGCACCTCCGCCCCTTCGGCGTAGCCGGGAAACCCGTGCACGGTGAGGCCTGCCGAGTGGCTGAGGAGGCCCCGGAGGCTGACCTTCCGGTCGTAGGTGAAGGGGGAGTCGGGCACCTGCCAGCCCTGCAGCTGCTCGTTCACGTCCGAGTCCAGCGAGAGGACGCCGTCTTCGACCAGGCGCAGGGCACCCACCGCCATGACGGGCTTGCTGATGGAGGCCGCCTGGAAGAGGGTCTCGGGGGTGACGGGCACACCATCTGCCGCCTCGCCCCAGCCCCGGGCCCACAGGAGTTCGCCCTCCTCGATGACCGCCACGCTCACGCCGGGCACCCCGTGATGCTCCAGGCGCTCCTCCACGGAGGCGGTGGGCGCCCCGTCCTCGGCGGGCACCAGTCCGGTGGCCACGCGGTGGATCCGGTCCTCGTCCACGCCAGGCGTGCCCGAGGCACAGGCCGAGACCAGGAGGCAAGCGAGGATGGCCGTGATGGATGGGACGCGCCCGGGCAGCTTGATCGAAGTGGTCATGGGGGCAGTCTGCACCCAGCTGGAGGGATGCGCAAATCCAGCCGATCCGATCAGTCCTGGCCCTGAGGGGCCTTGACCTGGTCCTGGTACCTGCCTAGCGTCGAGTCATGAGGCATCCCACCCCCCACACCGGCTCGCGCGCCTCCCTCGAAGGCGCCATGTGCATGTGTTGCTGCATGCCCACCCCCCACTCGTCAGGAGTGGTGGCCGGATGTCTCCGTGCCCGCGTTGGAGCCCCCATGTAGGCTCCAACGCGCGCTTCCAGGATCTCCAGCGGCCTCCTCTCCTTCGACGAGAGGAGGCCGCTTTTTTTGTACCCAGACACTTCGAGGCACCCATGAATCGCACGACCCCCACCATGGGGATTCTCCACGAGCACCCGGATTGGTTTCGACCCCTCTTCGCCGAGCTGGACCGGAGAGGTCTACCCTGGGAGGCCGTCCCGGCTGCGGGCCACAGCTTTGACCCGGGCGAGACCACCGCGCCCCATCCGCTGGTCCTGAACCGAATGAGCCCCTCGGCATGGCTTCGCGGAGGGGCGTCCCAGGTCTTCCACACCACCCCGTACCTGGAGCACCTTGAGGGGCTGGGCGTGCAGGTGATCAACGGCTCCCGCGCCTGGGGGATCGAGACCTCGAAGGCTGCCCAGCTCTCCCTCCTCCGGAGCCTCGGGCTCCCCTTTCCCAGGGCACGCGCCGTGCACGACCCTGACACGATTCCCCATGCGGCCCGGGACCTTCGGTTTCCCGTGGTTGTGAAGCCCAACGTGGGGGGCAGCGGGGCCGGAGTGGTCCGTTTCGAGACTCCCGAAGAGCTGGCAGCAGCCGTGCTCGCCGGATCCATCGACCTGGGGATCGACGGGACCGGCCTCGTGCAGGAATTCATTCCGGCCCGCGACGGTCGCATCGTTCGGGTCGAGGTCCTGAACGGCCGGGTCCTCTATGCCATCCGGATCTACACCTCCGGAGACGAGTTAACCCTCTGCCCGGCAGACGTCTGCCGGGGGGTGGACGGGGCCGAGCGCCAGCGGCCCGCATGCCCCCCCGATGCCCCCGCAAACGACCACCGGGGCGAGGCATATACACC
>REBX01000229.1 GCA_007692505.1 Gemmatimonadales bacterium
GGTTCTCCTCCTGGGGGCCGCCTTCGCGGCGCCGCTGGGGACGGCAGGTGCGGAAGGCCAGTCGGCTCCCGCCGAGGACGAGTACCGGGTCTACGTGGGGGCCGAATCGGCGGACCTCCTCCACCGGGTCCGGCTGGGCCCGGACGGCCTCCAGGTGGAGGCCACCATCCCCGTGTCCCGGCTGTGGGAGCAGTCCGGGATCGGCCACCTGCAGACGGAGCACGAGTCCCCCCACGGGGTGGCGGTGGATGCCGACGGCGGCATCGTCTGGATGACCACCGGGCACGGACTTCCCGACGGAAAGCTCTGGAAGGTGGAGGCCGGGACGGGGCGGCTCCTGGCCGACCCCCTGGACCTGGGGCGCTTTCCCGCCTCGGTGGACGTCTCCCCGGACGGCCGCACGGTGTGGGTGGCGAACTTCAACCTCCACGGGCGGATGGAGCCCTCCAGCATCTCGGTGGTCTGGGCCCCGGACATGGTGGAGATCGCCCGCATCGACACCTGCACCATGCCCCACGGGAGCCGGGTCCACCCCCGGGGACACCTCCACTACTCCACCTGCATGATGGACGACCAGCTGGTGGAGATCGGGGTGGAGGCGCTGGAGGTGACCCGGCGGCTCCTCCTGACCCCGGGCGCCGAAGAGGCGCTGGACCCCGGGGACATGGGCGTGCACGGGGGGCACCACGGGGACGGGCACGACCACGGCGACCACGGGGCGGACGATGACGATGCCCACGACCATGACGCCCACCACCACGACGATGCCCACGGCGACCACGGCGACGACCCCGCCCGGGGCCCCGAGCTCCCCGTCCACCCTCCCGCAGAGTGCTCCCCCACCTGGGTCCAGCCCTCCCACGGGGGCGATCGGGCCTGGGTGGCCTGCAACCGGAGCGACCAGGTGGTGGAGGTGGACCTGGAGCGCTGGGAGGTCACCCGGCGGTTCGACACCGGCCGCGGCCCCTACAACGTGGACGTGACCGCCGACGACCGGCTCCTGGTGGTGACCCTCAAGCAGGGCGACGCCGTGGAGGTGTTGGACCTGGAGGCGGGGCGCACGGTGGCGTCCCTTCCCACCTCCACCACCGTGGTCCACGGGATCGCCCTGAGCCCCGACTCCCGCTGGGCCTTCATCAGTGTGGAGGGGGTGGGAGACGAGCCGGGACGGGTGGACGTCGTCGACCTGGAGTCGCTGGAGGTGGCCGCCTCGGTGGAGGTGGGCCAGCAGGCCAGCGGCATCGGCTTCTGGCAGGTGGGGGCTGCTGGTGGGGCCCGGGCTCCGGCGGCCACCGCGGAGGGCGCCCGGTGAACATCCTGGTCCTGAACGCAGGGTCCTCCACCCTCAAGTTCGAGCTCATCCGCACGGACCGGGAGCGCCTGGCCGCGGATGCCGACGAGAAGCTGGCCCGGGGCGTCATCGAACGGATCGGCGCCGAGGCCATCCTGGAGCTGGACGTGACGGGTGGGGGCCACCGGGTGGAAACGGCGCCCCTGGCCGACATCCGGGAGGCCGTGGAATGGCTCCTCCGCTGGATCGCCTCCGCCGAGTCGGGGATCGACATCGACTCGCTGGCGGAGATCCACGGGGTGGGGCACCGGGTCGTCCACGGGGGGGAGGACTTCCGGGCCTCCGTCCGCATCGACGACGACGTCCTCTCCCGGCTCCAGGACATGATCCACCTGGCCCCCCTCCACAACCCCCACAACATCCGGGGGATCGAGGCGGTGCGTCAGGTCCTGGGGAGCGGGGTGCCCCAGGCCGCCGTCTTCGACACGGCCTTCCACGCCGACCTCCCGGAGCACGCCTACCTCTACGCCGTGCCCTACTCCCTCTACCGACGCCACCGGATCCGGCGGTACGGATTCCACGGGACCTCCCACCGCTACGTGGCGTGGCGGTACCGGAAACTCCTGGAGGTGGAAAAGGAGGACGTCCGGATCATCACGGTGCACCTGGGCAACGGCTGCTCGGCGTGCGCCATCGACGGGGGGCGGTCCGTGGACACCTCCATGGGGTTCACGCCCCTGGAGGGGCTGGTCATGGGAACCCGGGCCGGCGACCTGGACCCGGCCCTCCTGGAATACATCGCGGCCCGGGAAGGGATGAACGTTCGCGAGGTCACGAACCTCCTGAACAAGCAGTCGGGCCTCCTGGGGATCTCGGGGCTCACCCACGACATGCGGGAGCTCCTGGCGGAGGAGGCGGAGCACGACGACCGGCGGGCCCGGCTCGCCATCGACCTCTTCTGCTACCGGGTACGGAAGTACCTGGGGAGCTACCTGGCCGTCCTGGAGGGGGCCGACGCCATCGTCCTCACCGGGGGGATCGGCCAGAACTCGGCGGCGATCCGCCAGCGGATCCTGGGGCCCATGGGATGGGCCGGCCTCCACCTGGACGAGGCGCGGAACTCCGACTCCGCAGATCGGGGCCCCCGTCGGGTGAGCACGGACGACTCGCCCCTGGCGGCCTGGGTGATCCCCACCGACGAGGAGCTTCTCATTGCCCGGGACACGGTGCGCCTCATCGGCTGAGGCGGGCCCGGCGACGCGTCATCCGGGGCCTGACCCGTGCGCCGCGGGCCTCCGGTCAGGGCGTCACTTCGAAGGGCGGGCTTGCCACGTCCCGGTGTTCGCCCTCGTCCGCAAGGTGGACGTGGGCCCGGACCCGCCAGGTCCCGGCCTCCAGGTCGGCAGGGAGCTCCCGGGGATGGTCCGCCGTCTCGCCGGCGGGCAGGAGGTAGAGCACGGTGAGGCAGACGCGGTCCGCCGAGGCCGTGTCCAGGACCCACTCCCCCTCGACCTCCTGCTCCAGGGCGGCGAAGCAGAGGTTGTGGCCCACCTCGCCGCTGGTCTCGTTCACCAGGGCGAGCTGCACGGTGTCGCCTGCCTGGTAGGCGGATCGGTCCGTGGAAAGGTGGAGACCCGAGCCGTCGACCAGAAGGGCGGACTCCCCGGGGGGGACGGGCTCGCCGAGCCCGGTCTCCGGCGAGGTGCTGTCGGAGCAGCCCACAAGGAGGAGGGCTGCGAGGAGGACGAAGCTGGAGACGGTGCGAAGCATGGATCTGCTCCCGGAACTCAGGATTGGGGTTCGGCCGGAACCTCCTGTCCCGGCCTTCGCCCGTGGAACGAACGGGACCGGCGGAATGTGACACCCGCCCCATCATGTTCTAGACTGTCGGCGAATCGGAGATCCACGTTGAAGGAGCCGGCGGTCGTGCAGGATGAGCCCTGTGCCATTCCACGCCCCCCGGACTCGCTGCCCCATTCCCCGGAACCCCAGGCCTTCCATGTTCCCTGACTCCTCCTCCAGCGCCCCTGGCCGCCCCCCACCCACCGGCAACCGGAGCCACCGCTGCGGCTCCGTCCTCCTCCCTGCCCTCGTGGCCCTGCTGATGGGACTGGCAGCGTGCGATACCGCCGACCACGACGCCGAGGAAAGGACCGGGACCGAGGCGGAGACGCCTGGGTCCGTGTCGGAGCGGATGGCCCAGGAGTCCGCCGCACCCGTGGTCATGACCTCCCTGGAGGAGGCACTGGAGACCCGCCAGGCCGAGTTCGCCTTCTTCTGGGTCCCGTCCACCGGTTTCGCCCATGTGGGAGACGAGGGGGAGGTGACCGGGGTCACGGCCGAACTCCTCCGGGACTTCGCCCACTTCGTGGCCGACTCGCTGGCCATCGATGTGAACGTGACCTGGATGGAGGAGGAGCTCTGGGCCGACTTCTATGGCTACGTCCGGGACAGCGAGGGGGCGGCCTTCGGGATCGGGAACGTGACCATTACCGAGTCCCGGCGGGACGAGCTGGACTTCAGCCCGCCGTACCTGCAGAACATCGCCGTCCTGGTCACCCACGCCGACGTGCCCGAGCTCGAGTCCCTGGAGGGGATCGGGGACGCCTTCGGCGACCTGGTGGCCCTCCGCTACCCGGGCACCCTCCACGAAGAGCGTCTGGAGGCCCTCCGGGACGCCCACGCCCCGGAGATGGAGTTCCGCACCATCGCTTCCAACGACGAACTCGTCTCCGCCCTCTCGGAGGGCCCCGAGACCTTCGGCTACATCGACATCTACAACTACTGGCGGGCCACCGAGGACGGCGCTCCCCTCCGGAGGCACGAGGTGGGCGATGATGCCAGCGAGGAATTCGGGATCATCCTCCCCGACGGCTCCGACTGGACTGCCCTGGTGGAGGCCTACTTCGAGGCCCGGGAGGGCCTCCTGGGGACGGACGCCTACCGGACCCTGCTGGAGACCCACCTGGGGCCCGAGCTGGCCGGGCTCCTGAGCGGCTGACCCCGGGGGCGGGAGGACCTGTTTCTCGGCGGTGGGAGGGAATGATTGCACCCCCCGGGGCAGAAGCGTAGGTTGGCGGGAGTAGGCCCTCTTTCCCCAAGGTTGCCATCGTCATGACACGGTTCCTACCCCGCGTTTCGGCCCTGCTCCTCCTCCTGGCCGTCGGGGCCTGCGCCACGGGTCCCATCCCGGGTGGAGTCCCCTCGCCGGAAGAGATCCCCGACCTGGAACAGAGCCTTTCGGAGGCCCCCGGGGAACGGACCACCATCCTCCGGCTGGGCGCCGCGTACCTGGAGGGCGACCGCCCCGCCGACGCCCTCGCCCTCCTGGAAGGCCCGTCTGCCGATGACGACGTGGCCCTCTTCCTCAAGGCAGGAGCGCTGGAGGCCCTGGAGGAGTGGGAGCGGGCCCGGACAGCCTACGACCGGGTCCGGGCCGAGTCGGACCGAAGCGATCTGGTCACCGCATCCACCGAACGGGCCGCCTGGGTACGCAGGCAACAGCTGCGGTCCGATGTGGCCATGAGCCTGGACCGGGAAGCCGAGCTGGCAGACCAGGCCCCCGATGGCGCCTCCGTTGCGGTCTTCCCCTTCGTGTGGGAGGGTGCCGAAACGGAATTCACCCCCCTCTCCAGGGCGCTGGCAGAGATGCTCGTCACGGACCTGGGCCAGGTGGAGGGGATCCAGGTCCTGGAACGGCTTCGGATCCAGATGCTCCTGGACGAGATCGCGCTGTCCGACGCCGACCGGGTCGATCCGGCCACAGCGGTGCGAAGCGGCCGGATCCTGGGAGCCGGGCGCATCGTCCAGGGCCGGATGGGCGGAGGCGAGGAGCTTATCTCCGTCCTGGCCGGCCTGGTGGACGCCACCGACGAGACCAGCGTGGCCGAGGTGGACGACGGGGACGCCGTAGCCGCCTTCTTCGACCTCCAGGCCCGGATTGCCCTGGGCATCCTCCAGGAGATGGGCATCCAGGTCTCCGACGAGGACCGGGAACGGATCCTCCTGCCCCCCACCACCAGCCTGGAGGCCCTTCTGCTCTGGGGCCGGGCCCTGGAGGCCCAGGACGACGGTGACTTCGCCGGCGCAGCAGCCCTCTTCCAGGCGGCTGCAGCGGAAGACCCCGAGTTCCAGGATGCAGCCGACCGCGCCGTGGAGTCGGAGCAGCTGGAACGACAGGCCGCGGTGAACCCCCGGACCTTCGGCTCCGGCGTGGTGGGAGGTCTTCCCGACGATCCGCTGGGGAGCCGCGCGGACCCGGACCGGGTGCGCATCGCCTACCAGCCCATTGAAGGACTCATTCCCGGCCCCGACGTCCGGGACCCCGGCCCGGAGCTCCTGGGCAACGAGGGGATCGGCTCCGGAACCACCCTCCTGGACATCATCCTGAGGCTTCCACGATGACCCCTCGCCCCCTCCTGCACCTCCCCGTCCTCGCCCTGGCCTTTCTGGTGGCCTCCTCCGGAGCCCTGGCGGCCCAGGTGGTCCAGGACCCGGCAGGCACCCGCGCAGGTACCGAGGCCGGGTTGGGTCCGTCCATCCAGTACTTCTCCTTCTCCGACGGCGACGCCGCCGGAGTCGAGTCCCTCAGCCTCGTCTCGCTGCCCTTTGCAGGTGCGGTCCGCTTTGCCGACCGCTTCCGACTGCAGGTGAGCGGGGGATGGGCCCGGGGCTCCATGGAGCGTCCAGGCGGAGCCACGACGGAGCTCTCCGGGCTGGTGGACACCCGTCTCCGCCTGGATGCCGATGTGCTTCCGGGCACCCTCCGGGTCTCGGGGATCCTGGGGCTTGCCACGGGGATCGACGGGTTCTCCGCCGAAGAGGCGGACCTGGCCGGGGCGGTGGCGGCCGACCTCCTCCCCTTAATGATCTCCAACTGGGGGTCCGGTGGGGGGGGCGGGGCGGCCGTTACCGCCCTCCACTCCTCGGGGAACACAGCCGTGGCCCTGGACGTGGGCCTGGAGCGGGCGGGAGAGTTCACCCCGTCTGCCGCCTCTCCGGCCGGGTACCGTCCAGGAACGGCGTTCCGTGTGGGCGCCGTGGTGGACCAGGTGCTGGAGGACGGGGGAAAGCTCTCCCTCCGTGCCGATATCCGGAGGTTCGGCGATGGGCAGATCGATGGGGAGAACGTGTTCCGCTCCGGAACACGCACCGGAGCCACGGCCTCCTGGGCCTTCCCCGCCGGGGCCCGCTCCAGCGGACTCGTATACGGCGGCTACCGATACCGCAGCGAGGGCACCTTCCTCCTGGACCTTGACCCCCGTCCCTCCCAGGGGACGGTCATCCTGGGCGGCGGCCTCCGGACCCCCGCCGCCGGAGGAGTGCTCACCCCGTCTGCCGAGTTCCGGGCCATCCGGAGGGACGACGGGCAGGACCAGGGCTGGCGAATCGGTGCCGGGACCAGCGGCGAATGGCAGGCCGGGGGTGCCATCCTCCAGCCAGGAATTCGCCTCCACCTGGGAAACGCCCGCATCACGGAAGGCGTGGACAGCAGCTTCACCGGAATCGACCTCACCCTCATCCTCCGCCGCGACACCGGAGGCTCCCGATGACCCGCCGCTTCGCCCCTTCCGCCGCCACGCCCAGCCCAACCCCCCGCCCACGGTCCAGCCGGGGAAGGTTCGGGCTCGCAGTGGGCCTCCTCCTCGCCCTGGCCCTTGCCGGGTGCGGTGACGCCTTCTTCGCAGATGGGGACCGTCCCG
>REBX01000269.1 GCA_007692505.1 Gemmatimonadales bacterium
CGCTTCGCGATCCGTGAGGGCGGCCGCACCGTGGGTGCCGGCGTCGTCACCGAGATCATCGAGTAACCGGGGCTAGTTCGTCCTTCCGGACCCGCGGTCGCCTGCGAGGGCGGCCCCGAGGCACCGGGACGGGTCCGGGTCACGTGACCTCCGCCGCACCCCTCGGTACGGGAGTGCGGCGGAGGTTGCCTGTCCCCGGGTTCGGCGCGAAACGATGCCGGGGACAGAGGTTTCCGGTACGGACAGAACCGAAGGAGGGGGCTCATGCCTCGTGACCAGATAAGCCTCGCGTGTCCCGACTGCGAGGAGCGGAACTACAGCACCGAGAAGAACAAGCGCCTCCACCCCGAGCGGGTGGAGTACAAGAAGTTCTGCCCCCGTTGTCGGAGGCACACGCTCCACAAGGAGACCAGGTAAGGCGCCCCATGGTGACCCAGATCAAGCGCACCGGTGAGTTCCTCCAGGAGTGCTACGTCGAGCTTCAGCGCGTGACGTGGCCCGACTGGCCCCAGCTCAAGAACGCGACCCTCGTGGTCATTGTGTTCTGCCTCATCGTGTCCCTCATCATCTGGCTCATGGACATCGCTTCCCGGTTCTTCATCGACGTCATCATGGGAATCTTCGGCGCCTGAGGCAGGTCATGGCGGAAGCCAAGTGGTACGCGGTCCAGAGCTATTCCGGACACGAGAACAAGGTCCAGCGCCTCATCGAGCGAAAGATCGAGGAGGAGCCGGGCGAGTCCGAGGAGGAGCGGGAGATCCAGGAAGTTCTGGTCCCGACCCAGGAGGTCATGGAGATCAGGAACGGAAAGCGGGTTGCCGTCACCCGGCGCCTGTACCCCGGCTACGTCCTGGTGAAGATGGTCTTCAACGAGCGCACCCAGCACACGATCAACTCGGTGCAGGGTGTGATCAAGTTCGTGGGTACGGGTGCGGAGCCGAAGCCGCTCCGCGACGAGGAGATCAACAAGATCCTCGGCGTGGAGGTGGAGGACGAGGCGGACGACAAGCCGGACGTGCCTTTCCAGGCGGGCCAGGTGGTGGAGATCACCGCCGGTCCGTTCACGGACTTCTCGGGGACGGTGCAGGAGGTTTACGCGGACAAGGGGAAGGTGAAGGTCGAGGTCTCGCTGTTCGGGCGTCCCACGTCCGTGGAGCTGGACTTCACACAGCTGAAGGGGTTCTGAGGACAGGACCCCAGGGCGTCGAGGCCCTATTCCGGATCGAGTTCCGGATGGGGACATGACACGAACCAGCGCTCCTCCGGGGGCGAGAGCGGGACGGTCGAGATATGGCGAAGAAGGTCGTGGGTTTCATCAAGCTTCATGTGCCGGGCGGGCAGGCGAACCCAGCTCCCCCGGTCGGTCCTGCGCTGGGTGCGCACGGCGTGAACATCATGGAGTTCTGCAAGCAGTTCAACGCGAAGACCCAGCAGGCCCAGGGTCTCACCGTTCCCGTGGAGATCACCGTCTACGGGGACCGCTCCTTCTCGTTCATCACGAAGACGACGCCGGCCGCCGTCCTGCTCAAGAAGGCCGCCGGGCTCGACAAGGGCTCCGGCGAGCCCAACCGGAAGAAGGTGGCTTCGGTGAACCGGTCGCAGCTCGAGGAGATCGCCCGGACGAAGATGGAGGACCTGAATGCCCGGGACCTGGACGCCGCCGTGGAGATGATTGCGGGGACGGCTCGGTCCATGGGGATCACCGTGGACGGCTGACCCGGCCAGGACGCCTGCGTCGGTACCCCCAGCGCACGCTGGGAGGCCCGGACTGCGGGGAGCGAGGATGGGGCCGCCCACGGGGCGGCCGCGTCCCTCCCGGCAAGCTGGACCCCCGACTGACCGCGGAAGAGTTCGCGGCAGCGCCCGTCGAACCACCCGGCTGTGAGCCGCCAGGGGTGGGAGGGTGAAATTGGACGGCTCGAGATCACATGCCCAGACAGGGAAAGAAGTTCCGTGACGCCCGGGAGAAGGTGCCCCGCGGCGTGCGGTTCCAGCCTGGGGAGGCCGTTTCGCTGGTGCGAGACCTGGCCTTCGCCAAGTTCGACGAGACCGTGGAGGTTTCCACGCGTCTGAGCGTCGACCCCAGGAAGGCGGACCAGATCGTGCGAGGCACGGTGGTCCTGCCCCATGGAACCGGAAAGTCCGTCCGCGTGCTCGTCATTGCGGAGGGACCCAAGGCCGACGAGGCCCGGGAAGCCGGTGCCGACCACGTCGGACCCGAATTCGTGGATCGGATCAAGGAGGGTTGGCTGGACTTCGACGTGGTGGTCACCACGCCGGACCAGATGGGCAAGGTGGGGCCGCTGGGCCGCATCCTCGGACCCCGGGGCCTCATGCCCACTCCGAAGGCGGGCACGGTCACCATGGACGTGGCCGGGGCCGTGGCCGACATCAAGGCCGGCAAGATCGAGTACCGCGTGGACCGGACGGGGAACGTGCACGCCCCCATCGGGAAGGTGTCCTTCGAGGCGGAGAAGCTCGAGGAGAACCTGGCTGCATTCATGGACTCCATCGTTCGGGCTCGGCCCGCGGCGGCCAAGGGGGCCTACGTGCAGAGCGTGACGGTGTCCAGCACCATGGGCCCCGGCGTGACCGTGGATCCGAATCTGTACCGTCGGAGGCTGTCATGAAGCGCGCAGACAAGGAAGCATTCGTCGGCCGCCTGAAGGAGCGTCTGGAGACGAACCCGACGCTCTACCTGACCGACTTCACCGGTCTGGACGTGAAGTCCATGACCCGTCTCAGGGATGACCTGGCGAAGGCCGGTGCAGAATACGTGGTGGTCAAGAACCGGCTCATGATCCGGGTGCTCCAGGAGCACGACCCGGATTTCCCCGACCTTTCCGAGCACCTGACCGGTCCAACGGGGGTCATCATTTCCGATGACGTAGTGGAACCGGCCCGGGCGCTTCGGGACTTTTCGAAGGATCACGACAACCGACCCGCCTTCAAGGTCGGTGTCATGGACCGGGCCGTCGTGGACGCCGGTCAGTTTGCCCGGCTCGCGGACCTCCCATCCAGGGAGGACCTCCTGGCCCAGCTTGCTGGAGCCTTCGAGGCACCCATGGCAATGTTCGCCATGGCCCTCGAGTCGAAGCTCCAGGAGACCGCCGGTCTCCTGGACGCCCTCAGGGAGAAGAGGGTGGGCGAGGAATAGCAGCCCCTTTTCAGAGCGTTCGAATTCCGCGACGGAAGGGGGCCCGCTCCGCAGGAGTGGAGAAACCCCGGGAATCCCGCGGTACGATGCAGTCCAAACCCCGGTAGCGAGATCGGGAAACACAAGGAGATCAGGACAATGGCGATCAACCAGGAAGAACTGCTCGAGACCATCGGGAACATGACCGTTCTCGAGCTCTCCGAGTTTGTCGATGCGTTCAAGGACAAGTTCAACGTCACGGCCGTCGCAGCGGCGGCTGCCCCGGCTGCTGCCGGTGCTGCCGGTGCCGAGGCCGAGGTCGAGAAGGACGAGTTCGACGTCATCCTCGAGGGTGCCGGCGACAAGAAGATCCAGGTCATCAAGGTGGTCCGCGAGGTCACGAGCCTCGGCCTGAAGGAGGCCAAGGACCTGGTGGAGAGCGCCCCGGCAGCGGTGCGCGAGGCCATCTCCAAGGACGAGGCCGAGCAGGTCAAGGCCAAGCTCGAAGAGAAGGGAGCCACCGTCTCCCTGAAGTAAGGTCCGGGAGCTTTTCCCGGAGCCCGGGGTCTCACATGACCCCGGTCCCGGAGGGAGCCGGGGGGCAGATCGCCCCCCGGCTCGCCCCGGGGACGAAGGTCCGGCCCTCCTGGATCCCCGGCGCCGCTGGCGTTTCGGGGATTTCGGCGCTAGGCCGAACACCATGAATCACGTCGCCGGCATCCTGATCCGGGTGTCGGTTCGAGAAGGGGGATCCCGTTGGAAGCTCGCAACGCCGCCCGTCCCGTCGTCAACTTCGCCAAGCTCGATCCGGTGATGCCCATGCCGAACCTGCTCGATGTGCAGGTCCGGTCTTTCGGAAAGCTCATCGAAGAGCAGACCGACCCCGATAAGCAGTGGGACTTCAGTCTCGATCGGGTGTTCGGCGAGATCTTCCCCATCACCGACGTCAACGAGAACTTCACCCTCGAGTACGTTTCGTCCATCCTGGGCGAGCCCAAGTACTCGGTGGAGGAGTGTATCGAGCGGGACATGACGTTCGCCGCGCCCCTGAAGGCGGTCCTCCGCCTGGTGGTCTGGGACGAGTCCGGGGAGGAGGACGAGGAGCGCCGCCCGAAGGACATCATCGAGAAGGAGGTCTACCTCGGTGACCTCCCGCTCATCACGGAACTGGGCACCTTCATCATCAACGGTGCCGAGCGCGTGATCGTCAGCCAGCTGCACCGGTCCCCCGGCGTGGTGTTCGAGGAGAACATCCACCCCAACGGGTCCCGGCTGAACAGTGCGCGGATCATCCCCTTCCGGGGGTCGTGGGTGGAGTTCACCATCGACATCAACGACATCTGCTACGTCCACATCGACAAGAAGAAGAAGTTCCCGGCCACGGCCCTTCTCCGGGCCTTTGGCTACGGAACGAACCGGGAGCTGTACGAGCTCTTCCATGACACGCGGTCCGTGAAGCTCACGGAAAACCACTTCAAGGCGGGATCCGAGGTGGAGGGGGCCGTACTGGCCGAAGAGCTGGTGGACGAGGACTCCGGGGAGATCCTCCTGGAGGCCGGGACCGAGCTGGACCTGGACGCATTGGGTCGCATCCAGCGGGCGGGCATCGACGAGGTCGACGTGTACACCGCCCGCAAGGAAGGGCAGCGGAGCACCTCGCCCATCATTCCACGGACCATCGCGAAGGATCCCACGGCTTCGGAGGAGGAGGCACTCTACGCCATCTACTCCCTCCTGCGTCCCGGCGATGCACCCAATGTGGAGACGGCGCGGGAGGCCCTGGAGCGGGTCTTCTTCAACCCCAAGCGCTACGACCTGGGTCGGGTCGGACGCTACAAGATCAACCAGCGCCTCGGCCTGGACGTCCCCGGGGGCACCACGGTGCTCACCCGGGACGACTTCGTTGCCATCCTCGCCTACCTCATCGAACTCAGCGAGGGAAGGGGCTTCACCGACGACATCGACCACCTGGGAAACCGCCGCGTCCGCACGGTGGGCGAGCTCATCGCGAACCAGCTATCGGTGGGACTCTCCCGCATGGCCCGACTGGTGCGGGAGCGGATGTCCATCAACACGGACCCCGAGAAGATCTCCATCGACGACCTGGTGAACGCCCGGACGGTCTCCGCGGTGATCCAGGCCTTCTTCGGGTCCTCCCAGCTGTCCCAGTTCATGGATCAGACGAATCCGCTGGGGGAGATGACGCACAAGCGACGAGTCTCGGCCCTGGGTCCGGGGGGACTCTCCCGGGAGCGCGCAGGTTTCGAGGTTCGGGACGTTCACTACTCCCACTACGGGCGGCTCTGTCCGGTGGAGACGCCGGAGGGCCCGAACATCGGGCTCATCTCATCTCTCACCACGAACGCCCGGGTCAACGAGCTGGGGTTCGTGGAGACTCCGTACCGGAAGGTCTCGGACGGAAAGGTTACGGACGAGATCGTCTGGCTGTCCGCCAACGAGGAGGAGGAGGTCCGGATCGCGCAGGCCAATGCGCCCCTCACGGACGACGGCTCCTTCGTGAACGATCTTATCCTCTGCCGGGAGCGGGGCGACTTTCCCCTCCTCGAGCCTGCGGACATCGACTTCATGGACGTGGCCACCGACCAGCTGGTCTCGGTGGCGGCGGCCATGATTCCCTTCCTGGAGCATGACGACGCCAACCGGGCCCTCATGGGCTCGAACATGCAGCGGCAGGCTGTGCCCCTCCTCTTCACCGATGCACCGGTGGTGGGGACGGGCCTGGAGCAGAAGGTTGCCGTGGACTCCGGCGCCGTGATCACGGCCCGCCGGGGGGGCGAGGTGGTGGCCGTCTCTGCCGAGGAGATCGTCATCGACACCGGTGCGGTGGGGGCGAAGGACACCGACCTCCCGCTGGCGAAGCTGGCCCAGTTCGACCGCTACCGGCTGAAGAAGTTCTGGAGGACGAACCAGGACACGGCCATCAACCAGCGGCCGCTGGTGGAGCTGGGGCAGACGGTGGACTCCGGCGAGATCATCGCCGACGGGCCCTCCACGGACCACGGCGAGCTGGCCCTGGGCCGGAACCTCACCGTGGCCTTCATGCCCTGGTTCGGATACAACTTCGAGGACGCCATCGTCCTTTCGGAGCGCCTGGTGAAGGACGATGTCCTCACCTCGGTGCACATCCAGGAGCTGGAGCTCCACGTCCGCGACACGAAGCGTGGGATGGAGGAGATCACCCGCGAGATCCCCAACGTGGCCGAGGAGGCCCTCGTCGACCTGGACGAGCGGGGCATCATGCGCATTGGCGCGCGGGTCAAGTCGGGCGATATCCTGGCCGGGAAGATCACCCCCAAGGGCGAGACCGAGCTGTCTCCGGAGGAGAAGCTCCTCACCGCCATCTTCGGAGAGAAAGCCAAGGACGTTAAGGACTCCTCCCTGCGGGTCCCCCCAGGAATGGAAGGCGACGTCATCGAGGTCAAGGTCTTCTCGCGGCGTATTGACGACCCGCTTCTTGAGAAGGAGCACGGGGCCCGCATCGGCGACCTCCGGCAGTGGGAGCGCGACGAGGTCCAGCGCATCTCCGAGGCCCGGGACGAAGAGATCCTGGAGCTCCTCCATCTGCAGACCGTGGCCCTCATGCTCCGCCGCGGTTCGGTGGAGCCGGTCTTCGAGGAGGGGCACAAGCTCACGAAGAAGGACCTTTCGGACCTGAACCTCCGGAAGGTCGACCTCTCCACCCTGAAGGTGCAGAACAAGGAGATTTCGTCCCGGATCCGCAGCGTGGCCGATGAGGCCCAGATGCGCATCGACCGGGTGCGGACGCGGACGGAGGACCAGATTGACAAGGTCTTCCAGCC
>REBX01000234.1 GCA_007692505.1 Gemmatimonadales bacterium
TAACCCCCCCCCCCCCCCCTACGCTGTTAGTGGGAAGAGTCCCACGTGGCTAAAAATTGCCCCTGAAATTACCGCCAGGCAATTCGAGTCGAGTCATTTCTCTAATCCTTTAGGGGGAGCTTGTGCGACAAGCTGAGAAGAGTACCAAACCGAAATCAGGCTCGCGTGTGCCCCGGGCTATGCTTTGTTTGGGGGTTCTGATGTTCGTGGCCACCGGCTGCTCGGGCGACCCCGATCTCCTGATCGCTCCGGACGAGACAGATTCACCGACGCCGGTCCTGGGGTTATTGGGTGGGGGAACGATCGGGGACTGCCCGGACGAGTTTGAAGCCCTGTGCTGCGGATCAGCCACTCAGTGTGCGTGCTCAGAGATGGATTCCCTGAGCCTCAGTGAGCATCTCGACCAGAGCGAGCACTGGGAAGGGTCCCAACTGAGCTTTTGCCAGGCGGGCGTCGACGGGATTGAGCAGGCCGTAGGTGATGGAAATGCGCTTTGGGTTGATGACTGGGGGGCGTGTGATGATTTTTCGGGCATGCATGTGAACTCCCCTGGCTCAGATCGTGGTACTGTTCTCGTTAGAGGCGGCCAGTCGCCAGAGGATTTCACGAAAGGACAGTGGCATGAAGGGTGGTCCTATGGGATGTGTGGGGACCTTGAAACCCAAGAGGAGATGGAAGCGTGCCACTTTGCCTTGGATTACAATGACAATCAAATAGAGGAGGCTTGTTATGGCGATTCACAATCGTTCCCGATGCCGCTTTGAGTGGGGCCTGACTGCGTGGAACTGCCCCGGTCGGCGGGCGCCCGTCCTGTGGCGCTCGATCATTTTGCTGATCACTCTAACCATTGCGGCGGCTGCACCAGCTACCGCCCAGGAGCCTCCTCCCCCCTTGACGGAGGAAGAAAGGGATGCCTGGCTTTCAACTTCCGAGGGCCAGCAGTGGTACTCGCAGGAGTTCAGGGAGGAGCGCACGGCTTGCGTGATGATGGAGAACCGCGTCGAAATTCTTCGCACCGTTGTGGAGCATGTCCTTCTCGGGCAGCCTCATGAGGAGGACCCGGCAGGTCTGGGCGCAGTTCGAAGGGCCCTGGAATCTGCGCCCTTCGAAATCGAAGTCCGGAAGAGCCTCCCCTTGAGCCGGTTCGAGAAGCACGAAATCGAGGAGGAGGATGCAACCTCCCTCACCAAGCCGCTCAAGGTGGCGCTCAGGGATCGCGGACTTGATGCCCGTCCGGCCGCCCCGGACGCTCCACCGGAACCAAGGGAGCCCGGCGACAGGGCTCGGTATCAGATTTCCGCTACGCACCCTGGCTCCATGGGCGTCTGGATTTCCTCGCACGTGTCGATTCGCGACCTACGCTCTGGCGAATCCGAATTCTCCGGCAGGGTCATGGTAGCGAGAATGGCTGAGGAGTGGCGGGTTGTTTTCATTGGACCGGGCACCGGGATACACGTCAGCTTTGCTGAGTCGACCCCATATGTCCCTTACCAATGTCCCCAGTGATGTTTCGGCGACAGAGGACCCATGACTTGAAAGAGGTGGCCCCGACGGACAGGGCGTTTCAGAATTTTCGTGATGGTCTCCTGATCACGGTTTTCTGTGTTATTTCGGCCGTTGGGCTGTTAACCGGCTGCGATTCCCCTGACGACGGCGATCCGCAGGAGCCGACAGGAGCACCAACGTTTCAGGAACTGGCTCAAGTCGATGCGGAAGAACTGGACTCGCTTACCATGGGGGTGGCGTTCCACCTAGGAGATCCCGACGCGCCGGTCAGCGTGGTCGAATTTTCGGATTTCACATGCCCCGTATGCGCAGCGTTCCATAAGGAAGACTTCTCCGAGATTGCAGTGGAGTTCGTGGACAACGGGTTGGTGCGATGGCGCTATGTCCCCGTAGTGATGACGGCTTCTCAGCAGGGGATCGACGCCTCGCTTGCGGCGATGTGCGCGGCCGAGGGCTCCCAGGAGGAGTTTTGGGATGCGGCAGGGCGGGTCTATGCTGCTCATGATGATTGGATGGCCGAAGCCGACCCGCGTCCCATCCTCAAGCAGATTGTGGCTGCTCCTCATCGTGCGAACGGATCGGAAAGCGAACAGTTCGACGAGTGTGTGGCAGAACGCCGGCCCCTCGCAAGACTGGAAGCCGGTAACGCGCAAGCGCGGGCTTTGCGGTTGAGGGCCACCCCCACGTTCTTCATCGATGGGCGGATCATTCCGGGTCGTCCTCCGCTGGATGTCTTGCGCTCGTTCCTGGCGGCGGCAGTATCAGAACGTCAGCGGTAAGCGAACTGGTGCCCACCTACCACTCCGGCTCGCCTTTTGGCCAGGCCTCGTTGCCCGGTGCGGTTCCAGGGTGAGTTCGTGGTCCTTTTCGGCCAGGAGTCCGAGGGCGGGGGATCCCAACTTGGCCGGTCCGAATTCGGCGGAACCCTCCTGCTTCACCTGCTTTCTCCCGGGTGGAGAAAGTCTTGACGGGACGTGGGATGACTCCGAAGGGCCCGAGGGCGCCTGTGATTTGACTGGCTGCTTGGGTGGACCGGATCCAGTGCTCGTCGATCGAACCATGGACGCACTGAGCGCCGGGGATGTTGATGTGGTCGTATCGGTACTCAGGCAAAATCCGGATAGGGCGTTACTGAACGAAAGTCGGAACTCCATCCAATTTGTCGGTTGCGAGAAAGAGGTGTCGTTAGACCCTCACCTTGGTCTTTGCGCCCGATGGTCGGCTCGACCGCACCATCGGACGGGCGGGAGCGCCCCCGCTGCCCCTCAGGGCGTGAGCGCCACCTTCACGGCGCCACTCCGGCGGTGGTTCGCGGCGGCGGAGAGGGCATCCCGGTATTCGGCCAGGGGAAAGACGTGGGTGACCAGGTCGGCCAGGGGGGCGTCCGTCTCCAGCATGAGGTCGCGGGTGACCTCGAAGGTGTGGGCCTCCTTCCCGCCCCAGCTCTCCCGTCCGTAGCCCACGAACCCCTTCACCTCCAGCTCCCGGGCCCAGAGGAAGGTCAGGTCCAGCCCGGGGATCTCGCTGGCGCAGCCCAGGAGGACGACCCGTCCCCGGGGCGCCGTGAAGCGCAGGGACTGGGCAATGGATCCCCCGTTCCCCACGCAGTCGAAGACGGTCTGGAACCCGCCCCCGCTGAACACCTCGTCCCCGATGATGGGCTGGTAGGCCATGGCCCCGGTCTCCACCAGGACCTCCCGAGCCTCGAGGCCGGGCTTCACGGCATCGGTGGCCCCCATGGCCCTTGCCAGGTCCGCCTCGTGGCTCCGCTTCACCTGGCTCACCAGTGCCCCCCTGAATCCCGTGGCCCGGAGCGCCCAGATCACCCCCATGGCAATGGGCCCGCTCCCGATGACCAGGATGTCCTCCTCCGGGTCCAGGGGGGTGTTCAGGACGGCGTGCATCCCGATGGAGAGGGGCTCGACGAGGACGGCCTCCCGGTCGGAGAGGGCGTCGGGCACGGGCACGAGCTGGCTGGCATGGGCCACCAGGTGGGAGCCCCAGCCCCCCGGGAGGTCCCGGTGGTAGCCCAGGGTGAGGCCGGGGGAAAGCTCCCGGCCCCGCAGCTCCAGGGTGCCCTCCTCGCCGGCCACGTCGCAGGTGGCATGGCGCCCTTCCCGGCACGAGTGGCAGTGGGAGCGATGGCCCCGGGTCGTGCACGAGATCATGGGGTCCACGGCCACGCGCATCCCCGCTTCCAGGCGGGACCTCTCCCCCGAGCGATGGGCGCCTCCGAAGCCGGCCCGTGCCCATGCGGCTGCGGCGCCCTCGCCCACCTCCTCCACCTCGGCCACGATCTCGTGGCCCAGCACGCAGGGGAAGGACCCGAAGGGCTCCATGAGGGGGCTCGTGCGGTACTGGAGGGTGGCCAGGTCCGTGCCGCAGATCCCCGACATGCGGGTGCGGAGGCGGACCCAGTCGGGGCCGGGGAGCTCGGGGACGGGGACGTCGGCCAGGCGGAGCCCGCTCAGGACGCCGAAGGTGGCGGCCTCGGTGAAGCGGCCCAGGGAGCGGGCCAGGGTGAAGCCGGGCACGGTGACGTTGAAGCGGAGGGCCTTCATCAGAACACGTCCCAGAGGCGGAAGTCCGAGATGCCCAGGGCGGCCTCGAAGTCCTCCGACGCCCGGGTGAGGGCCGGGTAGGCGCCCTGCACCAGGAGCCCGGAGAGGAAGCCGATGGGAAGCGCGCCGGCCCCGGGTGCGGCCCCTCCGGAGATGTCCTCGGTGACCCGGGCCAGGTGGACGCCGATGCTCCCGCTGGAGGGGGCCCGCTCGCCCTGCCAGTGGCCCGAGTTGTCGGGGAGGTCCGGGTCCAGCACGGTGACGGAGGCGCCGGGCTCCACCCCCAGGCGGCCGGCGAGTGCCGGGAGGTTCAGGATGCGGACCATGGGGCCCCGGAGGATCGTGGCGGACTCGAACCAGAGGCCCCGACGGTTCGGGGTGCCGGGGAGCCGGGGGTGCCTCAGGACCTGCTCGAACTTCTCGCCGGGGAGGGCGTCCCAGACGATGTGGTCCCAGGCCTCGCCCTGCCGGGACAGCCACCCCAGGAGGGCCCGGTACGTGTCGTGGGTGTCCACCATGACCTCCCGCACGTGGAGGGAGGGCAGGTGCCCGGGGTTCGGCTGGACGGACGCCACCAGGGCACCGGCCTCGTCGCCCTCGCCCACCCGGGCCACCAGGCAGTCGTCGGCCTCCAGGTGGCGCCACTGGCGGGGGCCCCGGGTGATGAGCCCGTGGCCCGACGCGGTGAAGCGCCGGTAGTGCTCGGGGATGTGGTCCATGCGCTCCTGGCGGGAGAGGACCCGGACGGCATCGGCGCCGGGGAAGGGGGGCAACTCCTCCGGGGTGAAGCGGAAGCGGTGGAGCTCGCCGGCCAGCCCGAAGCCGAGCCGCCCGTAGTAGCCGGTCCGCATGGGATAGAGGACGGCCAGGAGGTCGCCCCGGTCCCGGGCGATCCGGAGCCCCCTGCGGAGGAGGGCCGATCCCAGCCCCTGCTCCCGCCACGCCGGGTCGATGGCCAGCGCGCCCACCCCGGTGGCCGGGAGGGGCTGCCCGAAGAGGTGCATCTCCAGCTCGTAGAGCCGGAGGCCGCCCACCACCGGGCCGTCGGGGCCGGCATCCAGGACCCAGCAGGTTTCCCGGCCGCCCAGGGCATCGGTCCCTTCCTCCAGCGCCTTCGCCCGGACCTCCGCCGGACGTTCGCCGGGAAAGGCCACATCCCAGAGGCGGGCCAGGGGCTCGATGTCGCGGGGCTCTGCGGGTCGGACCCGGAGGTCTGCAGGGTCCGGGGCCTCGCCGGGCCGGAGGGAGTTCAGGTCGAGGGTCATGACGGGGGCTGGCGGGTCGGGCGGCAGGGGCGAAGGGGCTCCCTGAAGGCTACCGTCTGGCACCACGGGGGCAAAGGGGGCGGCGGGGCTCCGGACCGCATCGCGCCTGCAGGGGGTAGATCCCAGCTGCCTGACGGCCCGTTGCACGCCAAACAGAGCACGCCAACCAGAGCCCACGGAGCGCCTGCCCATGAAGATCGCCCTCGTCGACGGATGTCGCACGCCCTTCACCCGGGCCGGGACCCTCCAGAAGACCCTGAGCGCCATCGACCTGGGCCAGGTGGCGGTCCGCGAGCTCCTGGTCCGCACCGACGTCCCCGCCGACCTGGTGGACCAGCTCGTCTTCGGCACGGTGGTCCACGACCCCGCCGCCCCCAACATTGCCCGGGAGGTGGGGCTCGCCACCCTGCCCCACGACGTCCCGGCCGTCACCGTGTCCCGGGCCTGCGCCTCGGCGAACCAGGCCATTGCCGACGCCTGCGCCCTCATCGAGCTGGGCCACGGGGACTGCGTGGTGGCCGGGGGCGCCGAGTCGCTCTCCCACATCCCCATCACCGTCTCCGACAAGCTGTCGCAGGCGCTGGTGCAGGCCTCCCGGGCCAAGTCGCTGGGCGGCCGGGCCAGCGCCTTCTCCGGGCTCCGGCCCCGGGACCTGGTCCCCCGCCAGCCCGCCATCGCCGAGCCCTCCACCGGCGAGACCATGGGCGAGGCCGCCGAGCGCATGGCCCGGGAGAACCGCATTTCCCGGGAGGACCAGGACGCCTGGGCGCTCCGCTCCCACCAGCTCGCCCACGCCGGCCACGAGGACGGCCGCCTGGCCGACGAGATCACCCCGGTGCACGTCCCCCCGAAGTACGAGGACGTGGTCCGCGCCGACAACGGGGTCCGGGCGGACACCAGCATGGAGGCACTGGCCGGCCTGAAGCCCGCCTTCGACCGGGAGCATGGCACGGTCACGGCCGGAAACGCCTCCCCCATCACGGATGGCGGCGGAGCCGTCCTCCTCATGAGCCCCCGGGCGGTGAAGGCCCACGGCGTGACCCCCCTGGCCTGGATCCGCAGCTTCGCCGTCACCGCGCTGGACCCCGGCGACCAGCTCCTGCAGGGCCCGGCCTGGGCGGCCCCCCTGGCGCTGGAGCGGGCCGGTCTCACCATGGGCGACATCGACCTCATGGAGATGCACGAGGCCTTCGCCGCGCAGGTCCTCTCCAACCTGCAGGCGCTGGATTCCGACACCTTCGCCCGGGAGCACCTGGGGCGGAGCACGAAGGTGGGGCACCCGGATCCGGATCAGATCAATGTCATGGGCGGCTCCATTGCGCTGGGGCATCCGTTCGGGGCCACGGGGGCCCGCATCACCACCACGTTGGCACGGGAGCTGGGGCGAAGGGATGGCGAATGGGGACTTCTCACCGTCTGCGCCGCCGGCGGGATGGGATTTGCCATGGTCCTCGAGCGGGCCTGACCCCTTGCCCCTGCGTCCAGCCGGCCGCCCCGCCATCCGCCCTGCGTCGCGGACCCTCCCCCCCCCTGCCCCCCTCCCCGGCCGCACCCCGCCCGGCCACCCGTCCCCCAGCCCGGGTGCCGCCCTCC
>REBX01000270.1 GCA_007692505.1 Gemmatimonadales bacterium
TCAGGCAGCACTCCCGCCACCCGACCCAAAACTACCCCCGACAATGAACTCCCCGCGATCCCCTCGCTCCTCAATCACCCATCCAGAACAGCGAGGAGCCTAAAAAACTCATGGTCCCCATCACCCCATGTCCCGGTTCGGTCGCCATGACCTATGGGCCCGGTCGCCCACACGGACGATTATATAAAATACTAATAAGCGGTGGGCGGCCTTGCCGCCCGCCATCCTCTATTTCGGCCCAGGGGATGGATGGCCCGAAGGGATGGGACTGGCCCGAAGGGATGGGACTGCTGGGGAATCACCCGAAGGGATGGGACTGGTGGGGCCCACTCGAAGGGATGGGACTGGTGGGGAAACACCCGAAGGGATGGGACTGGCGCGAGCCGGGGGTTCGGAAATCCCCGCCTGCCGCCTCACGCGTGCAGGGTTTTGATCAATAATGGGCAATATCCTGCAATGAGTAGGGCCGTAGCCGGCGCGTGCAGGGTTTCGTTCAATAATGGGCAAAAGTCGCACACACGTCGCGTTGGCATTGCGAACCCGGACTGGTGGGGCATTGCGAACCCGGGTTGGTGGGGCATTGCGAACCCGGGTTGGTGGGGCATTGCGAACCCGGACTCGTGGCGGGGCAGGGACGCAGCCCCCCTCGCCCCTCGAGGCAGCCCCGTAATCCCCCACGGGAATCCACCGGCGCCCCTAGCGCCCGGCAACGGCCACGCCCCTCAGGGCATGAGGAGGGGCTGGGCGCCCAGGGGGGTGAGGACCAGGAGGAAGACGACGACCCCGGTGGCCAGGAGCGGGACCCGGTTGGCTGCCCGGCCGGCCCCCTGGCCGCCGTGGGCCCCGTGGGATCGGTCCGCCCCGCCTGCCCCGGGAACGTCGAGCGGCTCCGGCGGGGGTGCCTGGAGGAGCCACGCCAGCACGAGGGCCCAGAGGGCCATGGCCCCACCCACCGCCAGCCCGATCCATCCGCCCAGCCAGAGGGCGCCTGCCAGGGGGAGGAGGAGGGCCGGTCCGTCCAGGGGGGTGCGGGAGGCGAGGCCGCCGGGGCGGGCCGGGAGGGTGCCGGGGCCGGGGCGGAGGTCGGTGGAACGGGAGTTCGGGGCGCCGGGGGTGGACGGCACGGGGTGGCCTGGCGGCGAAGGGGAGGGGCGGGAGGCGGCCAGCGCAAGGCGTCCCAGCTGGGCCTGGAGTCCCCACGAGGCCAGGGCCAGTCCGGCGGCCAGCGAGGTGGGGAGGCCGGGGAACGCCGATACGGGGATGAGGGGGCGCCACACCGGCGCCAGCGCGGCGGAGAAGAAGAGGAGGCCCGCCGGGAGCATGAGGCCCGGCAGCCAGAGGAGGCGGACGTCCATGCCGGCTCCATCTGCGCCCCCTCCCGGCAGGCGGATGGGGAGGCGGACGCGACGGGGCAGGGGGACGGAGCCGCTTCGGGGGGAAGCGAGCCAGAGGATGGCTGCCACCAGGAACTGGAGGACCAGCAGGGCAACGATGCGGTCGGCGTCGAGGGCGGGCATGGCTCTCCGGGATGGCTCTAGAGGAGGGGGCTGAAGAGGTGGGCGGCGCGGGCGGCGGCGCGGAACCAGCGGGGGCGGGCGGCCACCTCCTCCAGGGTGAAGGGCGTGCAGCGGGCGAAGTCGGCCTCGAACATGCGGGCCACCCGGAGGGCGAAGGCTTCGTCCACCACGAGGCCCGTGATCTCGAAGTTCAGGCGGAACGAGCGGTTGTCGAAATTCACCGTGCCCACGGAGGTGGCCTGGTCGTCCACCAGGATGGACTTCCCGTGATGGAAGCCGGGCTCCCAGGCCTCGATGCGGACGCCGGCTTCGAGGAGGCGTTCCTTGAAGGCGAACCGGGCCATGTCCACCAGCCAGTAGTCGGAGCGGCGGGGGACGATGATGCGGACGTCCACCCCCCGGAAGGCGGCGAGCTCCAGGGCCGAGGTGACGGCTTCGTCGGGGACGAAGTAGGGGCTGGAGATCCAGATCCGGGAGCGGGCGGAGTGGATCGCGTGCTGCACCAGGAGGCTGGCGGTCTCCACCTCGTCGGCGGGGCCCGAGGGAAGGACCAGGGCGATGCGGTCCGCCACGGGGGAGGGGGTCGGGGTCCAGTCCAGCTGAAGCACCTCGCTGCACGTCCAGTACCAGTCCTCCAGGAAGGAGAGCTGGAGGCCCAGGACGGCGGGGCCCTCCAGCTCCATGTGAGTGTCCCTCCAGGGCCCCAGGGTGGAATCGCCATGGAGGTACTCGTTGGCGAGGTTCACGCCTCCGAGCCAGCCCTTCCGGCCATCGGCCACCAGGACCTTCCGGTGGTTCCGGAAGTTGATCTGGAAGCGGCCCGGGCGCCGGCGGTTGGACTCGAACCGGCGGACCTCCACCCCGGCGTCCTCCAGTTCCCGGACCCAGCGGGAAGAGAGGCCGTAGCTCCCGATGCGGTCGTAGATGAGGTGGACCCGGATCCCTTCCTCGGCCTTGCGGATGAGGCGCCGGGCCAGCTCCCGGCCGGTCTCGTCGTCCCGGATCGTGTAGAACTGGACCAGGAGGTAGTGCTCCGCCTCGTCGATCCCCCGGTGGAGTGCGTCGAAGATGGCGGGGCCGTCCACCAGGAGGCGGGCGTCGTTGCCCCGGAGGAAGGGCATCCGGACCAGGCGTTCCACGGCCCGGAGGCCCGATGCCGGGTCGGAGGGATCCGCCGGTGCCGGGAGGCGCCAGGGCTCCACCGCCTCCGCCAGGCCCTCGATGGCCTCGTGGAGGGGTGAGTCGCCGGCGCCCCGGGCGGTGCGGTAGCCGTCGAAGCGGAAGCGTCCGAACACCCAGTAGGCCGGGACGGCGATCCACGGAATGGCCAGGAGGGCCAGGAGCCAGGCCACGGCGCCCTCCGGGGTGCGCTGCCGGGCCAGGAGTGCGGCCCCTGCAGTGACGAGGCCCACCAGGTGGACCAGGATGAGGGCGGCGAGGAAGAGGCGCATGGCGGCAACCTCCCCCGGGGGGAGGGGGGCCGCAAGGGGCGACCCGCCTTGTCCTTTGACGGCAGGGGTCGTAGAGTGCCCGAGGTTCGGTGGTAGCCTTCGAGCCGTGCACTCCCCACACCCCCCGAGGCCCGTCGTGTCCGGATCCCCTCTCCTGCCGCGGCCTCGTGGCCTGGCCCCCTGCCTGTTGGTGCTCGTCCTCCTGGTCCTCTGGGGGTGTGCGAACGCGCCCCGCGGACCCTACGCCAACGAGGGGCTGCCCGCCCCCTTGCAGAGTTGCCAGGACGTGCACGGCGAGCGACATCCCGAGTCGCTGGAGGAGGTCGTGGACCCCGCCCCCGTCATGGCCTGGTTCGAGGCCCGGAGGGGCATGCCCATGGAGGGGCCCCTTGCCTTCTCGGTGCGGCTCCCCATGGAGGCGTCGGAGGACGAGGACGAGCAGACGGAAGAGGAGGCCGCGGCGGCTGCGGAGCGGGCCGAGCGGGTGCGCGCGGCGAATCCGCCCATGGAGGTGCTGGCCCTGTCGGGGGGCGGGTTCTCCGATGAGGAGGTCGCCGAACTCGAATCGGTGCTGGAGACGGCGCGGCTCGTTCGCCCCGAGGGCTCGGGGCTCCCCGGACGGGTGCGGGTCGTATTTGCCCCCGCCGACGGGCAGGGTGTGGCCGCAGGAGCGGACGAGGACCCGGTGGAGGTCTTCCTCCAGCCCTCCGTCCAGTGCCTGCCTGTGCTCCAGGGGCGGTACGAACTCTCCAGGGTGCTCGAGGAACTCCGGCGGGGCTCCATCGACGATGCATCGTTCACGCTGTCCCTGTTCGTCGCGCGAAACGGGCGGGTGGAGAACGTCGTGGCGCCCGATCTGGACGAGCCGCTCCCCGAGCTCCCCCGGATCCTGGAGCTGGCGGAGGAGCTCCGCTTCCACTCGGCGCTCCTGGACGGACAGCCCCGTGGGGTGTGGGTCAACTTGCCCTTCAATCTGTCTGCGAACCAGCCCGGGCTTCGGGGTACGAACGACCCGTATCGGTGATCGCCGGGAGGGGGGCGGATGGCCCGGGGGTTTGCCCTGAATGCCCCGGGGGCCTACCCTGCAGGAAACCACCCAGGTTGTTCACCCGACGGTCCCGGAGGCCCGATGCGTCCCAGTGTTCGCCCCATGTTTCGTTCTCCTGTTGCCCTGGCCCTCACCGCCCTGGTGGGCGGAGGCCTCCTCACCGGTTGCCAGGAGGCGGACACCCCGCAGCTGGACGAGCTTGAACGCCCCGACGTGTCGCAGATGACGGAAGACGAGATCCAGGAGCGGGCCCGGCAGATCCACGAGTCCGTCATCACCATGGACACCCACATCGACATCCCCTTCAACTTCGCCACCGACGAGGTGGATCCCGGGGAGCGGGGGCGGTTCCAGAACGACCTGCCCAAGATGCGGGAGGGCGGCCTCGATGCCGGCTTCTTCATTGCCTACCACGGCCAGGGCGAGCGGACCCCCGAGGCCACCGAGGAGGCATGGGATCGGGTCCTCCAGAAGTACCACGGGGTGCGGCGGATGGCCTACGAGCTGTACCCGGAGGAGATCGGCTTCGCCTACACGGCGGACGACGTGGAGCGGATCCACGGGGAGGGCCGCCTGGTGGCCCTCATCGGGATGGAGAACCTCTGGCCCATCGGCGAGGACCTGTCCCGCATCGAGGAGGTCTTCGACCTGGGCGCCCGCTACATCTCGGTGACCCACAACGGCCACAACCAGTTCGGGGACGCAGCGGTGGAGCGAGCCAACCTGGGCGATGACGGCCCCGAGTGGGGCGGCCTGTCGCCCCTGGGCGAGGAGGCCATCGACGAGATGAACCGCCTGGGCATCATGGTGGACCTCTCCCACCTGGCCGAGTCCACGGCCCTGGACGCCATCGAGCGGAGCCGGGCCCCGGTCCTGGGCTCCCATTCCTCGGTGCGGGGCATCGTGGACATCCCCCGGAACATCTCCGACGAGACCCTCCTGGCCGTGCGGGAGAACGGCGGCGTGATCCACCCCACCGCGCTGGGCTCCTTCGTTCGGCAGCAGCCCCCGGAGCGGGGAGAGCGCATCGCCGAGATCCGTGAGGAGTTCGGCGTGGGGAGCCAGGCCGACCTCCAGGCCCTCTCCGACGAGGACCGGGCCGCGTACGACGAGGCCATGGCGGCGGTGGAGGAGGAGTTCCCGCCGGTGAATGTGGCGGACTTCATCGACCACGTGGACTACATCGTGGACTTGATCGGCATCGACCACGTGGGCATCTCGTCGGACTTCGACGGGGGCGGCGGGGTGGAGGGCTGGATGGACTCCTCCGAGACGCTGAACGTCACCATCGAGCTGGTGCGGCGGGGGTACAGCGAGGCCGAGATCCGGCAGATCTGGGGCGGAAACCTCCTCCGGGTCATGCGGGAGGTGGAGCAGGTGGCCGCCGAGATCCAGGCGGAAGGGGGGAGCTGAGCCCCCCGGGCCACTTGATGGGATCGGCGGGAATCCGGTACCCTTCGCTTCCCGGCCCGTAGCCCCCGTCCATCGTCCAGCCCCCCGGAGCGCGCCCGAGCCATGGCCGCCGCCGACACCCCTCTCATGCAGCAGTGGAGAGAAGCCAAGCGGCGTCACCCCGACGCCCTGATCTTCTTTCGGGTGGGCGACTTCTACGAGCTCTTCCACGACGATGCCCGGGAGGCCAGCCGCCTCCTGGGGCTGACCCTGACCTCCAGGAACAACGGGGCCGCCGCCGAGGTGGCCATGGCCGGGGTGCCGGCCCGGGCGCTGGACGACTACCTGGCCAAGGTGGTGCGCTCGGGCCGCCGGGCCGCCATCTGCGACCAGGTGGAGGACGCCGCCGAGGCGAAGGGGATCGTGCGGAGGGAGGTGGTGGAGACCGTCACCCCGGGCACGGTCCTCCACGACAGCCTCCTCACCGCGGACCGGAACAACTTCCTGGTGGCCGTGGCCCCACCTGCCTCCGGCGACGACGCCCCTGCCGGGCTCGCCGCCCTGGACCTCTCCACCGGGGAGCTCCTCCTGCAGCTCGTCCCCCTCCCGGCGCTGGAGCCGGAGCTGGGCCGCATGGAGCCCGCCGAGCTCCTCCTCCCCGAGTCCCTCCGCCAGCGCCTGGGGCATGGACCCATCCCGGCCACCGTCCGGGACGACTGGCTCTTCGACGAGGAGTCGGGCCGGGACGAGCTCGCCCGCATGTACCGGGTGCGGACGCTGGACGGGCTGGGGCTCCAGCCCGGCGACGGCCCCCTGGTCCGGGCCGCCGGCGCCCTCCTCCAATACGTGGCCGAACTCCAGCCCGCGGGCTTCGACCACCTGCAGCCGCCCCGGATCCTCCGCCCCGGCGCCGAGATGGTCCTGGACGAGATGACCCGGCGGAACCTGGAGCTGGTGGAGCCCCTCCGAACCGGCGAGGAAGGGGGCACCCTGGTAGACGTCCTGGACGAGACGGTGACCGCCATGGGGGGGCGCCTGCTCCGCCGCTGGATCCTCCGCCCCCTGGTGGAGCCCGACCCCATCTGGCGCCGGCAGGCCGCCGTGGAGGAGCTGGTGGAGGACCCCGAGCTGAGGGGCGGCCTCCGGGACCTCCTGGACCAGGTCCACGACCTGGAGCGACTCGCCGCCAAGGTGGCCTCGGGCCGGATCAGCCCCCGGGAGCTCCTGGCCCTGGGCCGCTCCCTGGCCCTCCTCCCCCGGCTCCGGGAGCTGGCCGACGAGCGCGGCGTGGGCAGCGACCTCCTCCGGGAGCTGGCGCTGGAGCTGGACCCCATGGAGGACGTGGCATCGCTGGTGGCCGGGGCCATCGCCGACGACGCCCCCGCCACCCTGCAGGAGGGCGGGGTGATCCGGGAGGGCCATTCCGACGAGCTGGACGACCTCCGCCGGACCCGCGACGGCGCCCGGGACTTCATTGCCGGGCTGCAGGTCCGGGAGCGGGAGCGCACCGGG
>REBX01000258.1 GCA_007692505.1 Gemmatimonadales bacterium
GGCCGGCGGCGAGCCCCGGAAAGAACGTGGGACGGCATCCGGTGGGGGAGGGGCGCCCCCCCCTCCACCCAGGCTGGGCGGGGACGCCCCGCCGCCTCCGTCGCCGTCGTCGCGGCCCGGAGGGGATCCGCCTCCGCCTCCACCGCCGGGAGGGGACTGGCGGGACCGCCTGGATTCGGGAGGGGGCCGGGACTCCCGCCCCGGCGGGGCGCCGCCACCTCCGTCCACCGGTGGGCTCCCCGCGGGGGAGGGGCCCTCGGAGTACACCCGGGTCATCCGGGGAATCGCCCGTCCGGGAGAATCCCCCGGAGGGGCCCCGCCGCCGCCGCCCTCAACTCCGGACTCGGTGCCCTTCGCCGACCGGTCACCCCCGTCCTCCAGGCCGGTCTGGCCCCTGGTCGTGGGACTGGTCCTTCTCCTCCTCCTGGCCGTGGGCCTGGTGGTGGTGGTGGTGCTCCTTGGGGGGAATGGGGCCGAGGAGGCCGAGGAGACGGCGCTCCTGGTGGACGGGCTCCTGCACGGTCCCTTCCGGGGCCTCGGAAGGGGTTGAGGGAGGCCGGGCAGGCCGGGCCGTCGGCGCGGCGGGCCTGAGCGGAGGCGGCCCAGGGCCCAAGGGCGCGGGGATGGGCAGGGAGGCGCCCCTTGGGCGGCCGGCCAGGGAGACGCCCCTGGGGCAGCCTCCGCCGGACCGGGGAGCCCCTTGTGCCCCGCTGCCCAAGCTGACCGGGGGGCGGGTCAGCCGGCGTCGGGGAGGAGCAGCACGACCTCCACGTCGGTGGAGGGGAAGTCGGAGGGGATGTAGGCCGCGAGGTTTCGGGCGCGCCGGACGGCCTCCCAATCCTCCCCCTGCGTCTCCACCTGGAAGTAGGTCCGGTCCAGCTTCACCGGGATGGCGGAGGGTGGGGTGGAGAGGGGGCGCAGGGCCAGCCCCGGGAGGGCCTGCCGGATGAGGCGCTCGATGCGGTCGCCGGAGCCCACCTTGGCCAGCCCCGGGAATCGGCGCTCCAGCGTCTCGGCGTCGGCGTCGCTCCGGACAGCCAGGTAGACGCCGTCGGCCTCCAGGTGGCGATCGTCGTCCAGGGAGGCGGCCACCACCGAGGACGAGACCTCCCGCATGGGGATGGAGACGTGGCGCCGGGGGATCACGGTGGCCAGGAGGTCCCGGAGGACGGCATCCAGGCGGTCGAAGGAGCGGCCCGGGTCGCCGTGGGTGTAGGTGGGGAGGTCGCCGGGGGAGACCCGGTCCGAGAAGGTGGTGAGGGCGCCACCCAGCTCCAGGAGGGCCCGGTGGACCTCGCCGGGGTGGGTCCGGGGGGATTCCAGGAGGTGGGTCAGGATGGGGAGGTGGGTGTTCAGGGTGTAGAGGAGCCAGAAGCTCCCCGTGTCCTGGACCCCGAAGTCCGCAAGGTCCCCGCCGCGCTGCCGCCGGGTGGCAGAGAGCTCGTTGGCCCGGGCCGACATGAGCTCCACCAGCCCCCGGAGGGTGCCCCGGATTCGGTCGCTGGCCCGAATGCACAGGAGGGGAGGGACGAGGGAGGGGTCCAGTGCCCAGTCCCCGGCCTCGTTCCGGAGGAGGCGAGCCACCGGCAGGGCGCCGGCCGGGGTCTCGGCCCCGCCCACCTGGAGGCGGAGGTTCGTGCGGGCGACCTGGACGGGCTTCTCCTGCTCTCCGGTGTTCTCGTCGCGTCGGAGGACCACGTCGGAGACCCAGCGGGTGTCGGATGCGGCATCGCCGTGGGCCACGTTCCGCCCCCCCTCCCGGAGGCGGGGAACGGCAAGGTGGACCAGGATCCGGCGGCCCTGGTCGCCGGCGGCCACCACCTCGTCCAGGACCAGGGGGCGGGGGGGCGCGTCTGCCTCGGGAACGGAGAAGGCGAGGCCGTCGGGGAGGAGGCCTGCCGCCCTCCGGAGCACGAAGCTCCCCGAGGCGAGGGCCTCCCGGTCGATCTCCAGCTCGGTGAAGCCCCAGGGCCTCGAGGAGAGGGCCGAGGTGCGCACGTGGAGGAGATCCCGGAGGTGGTGGTCCTGGACCTGCAGGTGCTGGGGAGAAAGGAGGGTGCCTCGGGTCCAGAGGACTCCGTGGAACTGGCTCATCTTCGGGGCCTCGGTGTCACGGTTCGGGATCGAAGGGGGAATCCCGCGTTGGGAAGGTAGGAGGGCGGTTCGGATCTGCTTGACACCGGGAAGGGACCCGGCGTATTAGTGAGCCGCATTCGTCCCCCTCTTTGCAGATCGCCGGCAGAACGGTGCCGGAGGCTCCATGGACGGTGCCGGTACGGAGCCGAGAGACCCGCAATCCTGATCCCCCAAGTCACCGGGAGCATACCATGGCAGAAAGCGTTCAGAAACGGCTCGGGCGAGTCCGGGCCCCCCGAGTTCACATAAGCTACGATGTGGAGGTCGGGGATGCCATCGAGATGAAGGAGCTCCCCTTCGTGATGGGTGTGCTCGCCGATCTCACGGGGCATCCCAAGGGCGAGCGGGACCGGCTCAAGGAGCGGAAGTTCACGGAGATCACCCCGGACAACTTCGACGACGTCCTGGCCCGGATGCAGCCCCACCTGCAGTTCAAGGTGGACAACAAGCTCTCCGACGACCCGGAGGCCGGACAGATCGGGGTGGAGCTGGACTTCGAGTCCATGGACGACTTCTCTCCGGAGAACGTGGCTCGGCAGGTGGGCCCGCTCAAGGAGCTCCTGGACCTGAGGCAGCAGCTGGCGGACCTCCGGGGGAGCCTGCAGGGGAACGACCGCCTCGAGGAGATCCTCCAGGCGACGCTCAGCGACGAGGAGAAGCTCGCCCGACTCCGGGAAGAGCTGGGTTCTCGCGATTCAGAAGGGGAGGACGACGATGGCTGAGTCCGAGGCACAGGCGGGAGAGGCCGCAGCCGCCGAGACCGTCGAGGAGGAAGTGAGCCTCCTGGACCAGATCGTGGAGGAGGGCCGCTTCGGTACGGAGGCGCCCCAGCAGAAGCGCGGTCGGAATCTGGTGGAGAACTTCGTGTCGGAGGTGCTGGAGGGGACGATCCAGTACTCCGCGGACACGGAGTCCATGCTGAACTCCCGCATTGCCCAGATCGACCGACTCATTTCAGCCCAGCTCAACGAGGTCATGCACCACCCCGACTTCCAGAAGCTGGAGGGGACCTGGCGGGGGCTCAAGTACCTCCTGAACCAGTCCGACACGAGCACCATGCTGAAGATCAAGGTGCTCAACGTCCAGAAGAAGGAGCTCCTGAAGGACCTGCAGCGGGCCCCCGAGTTCGACCAGAGTGCCCTCTTCAAGAAGGTGTACGAGGAGGAGTACGGGGTCTTCGGTGGCGCTCCCTTCGGGGCCCTGCTGGGTGACTTCGAGTTCGACAAGTCGGGGCAGGACATCGAGCTCCTCGAGAAGGTGGGCGAGGTGGCAGCGGCGGCCCACGCGCCGTTCCTCACCGCCGCGTCCTCCAAGATGTTCAACCTGGATTCCTACACGCAGCTGGATGCGCCCCGGGACCTGGCCAAGGTCTTCGACACCACGGAGTACGCCAAGTGGAAGGCGTTCCGCGAGTCGGAGGACTCCCGGTACGTGGCCCTCACCGCCCCCCGCATGCTCCTCCGTGAGCCGTACGGACACGACACGGTGCCGGTGGAGGCCTTCGACTACGAGGAGGAGGTGGACGGTACCCAGCACGACGACTACCTCTGGGGGAACGCGGCCTGGGCCCTGGGCGCCCGGGTCACCCAGGCGTTCGCCAAGCACGGGTGGTGCGCCACGATCCGGGGTGTGGAGAGCGGGGGCCTCGTGGAGGACCTCCCCGTCCACAATTTCAAGACGGACTCTGGCGACGTGGCCATGAAGTGCCCCACGGAGACCCAGATCACGGACCGCCGGGAGAAGGAGATGGCGGACCTGGGGTTCGTCCCCCTGGTCCACTGCAAGGGCACGCCCAAGGCGGCCTTCTTCAGTGTGCAGTCGGCCCAGAAGCCCAAGGTGTACGACTCCGACGCCGCCACGGCCAACGCCCGGATCTCGGCGCAGCTCCCGTACATCTTCGCGGTGTCGCGCTTTGCCCATTACCTGAAGTCCATGATGCGCGACAAGATTGGCGGGTACATGTCCCGCAGCGAGGCCCAGCAGTTCCTGAACAACTGGATCTCGAACTACGTGGTCTCCAACGAGGATGCGTCCGCCGAGGTGAAGGCGAAGCGTCCACTCAGGGAGGCCCGCATCGACGTGGTGGACATTCCCGGGAAGCCTGGCGCCTACCGCGCCGTGTCCTTCCTGAGGCCCCACTTCCAGCTCGACGAGCTGAGCGTCTCGATGCGCCTGGTGGCGGATCTGCCGCCCCCGGCGAACTGACCCCACGGTCGGACGGAGGCCGGGGCGAGTCCCGGTGCTCCAGCATTCCATCCATTGAACACAGGAGAGTCAGATGGCATTCGATGCGTTTCTCAAGATCGAGGGCGTGGAGGGGGAGTCCACTCGGAAGGGCTTCGAGAAGATGATCGAGATCGAGTCCTTCAGCTTCGGGGCCCGGAATCCCACCTCCATCGGTTCCGGTGGTGGTGGCGGGGCCGGGAAGGTTTCCCTGTCCAACTTCAACGTGACGAAGAAGTCGGATGCGGCGAGCCCGGCCCTGTTCCAGGCCTGCTGCTCCGGGAAGCACTTTCCCAAGGCCGAGATCACCCTCCACAAGGCCGGAGGGGAGGAGGCGCTGCCCTACCTGACCTACTCCTTCGAGAAGGTCTTCATCGAGAGCATCGACTGGGGTGGGGCCGGCGGCTCCGATGACCGCCCGTCGGAGCAGGTCTCCCTGGCCTTCGGGAAGGTGGAGATCCTCTACCAGCCCCAGTCCGAGACCGGTGCCGCCGCCGGTGCGGTGTCGGCGAGCTGGGACCAGATGGCCGTGTCCCGCTGACGTGGCCCCGGCGAGCGGAGGAGCCGAATGAAGGCGCGGGCACAGCTGGAGAAGGGAGACCTCTCCGGTGCCATCGAGACACTGTCCAGGGAGCTTCGGGACAACCCCACCTCGACCCGGCACCGTACCTTCCTCTTCGAGCTCCTCTGCTTCGCCGGTCAGTACGACCGGGCTCGCAAGCAGCTGGACGTCCTGTCCCGCGGGGGGCAGGAGGCCGAGATGGGAGCCCTCCTCTACCGGGCCGCCCTCCATGCCGAGGAGGAGCGGGACCGGATGTTTTCCGACGAGGACTTTTCCCGGGGGGAGTCCGGGGCACCGGATCCGGTGTCCGGCATCCTGAACGGGGAGCGGTTCGAATCGCTGGAGGACGTGGATCCCCGGATCGGGGCCCGCCTGGAGGTATACGCGGGGGGACAATACACGTGGCTCCCCCTGGAGCACGTGGCCTCGGTCACCATGGAGCCCCCCAAGCGGCTCCGGGACCTGCTGTGGGCTCCTGCCCACGTGATGCCCGGTGCCGGGATGGAGAAGCTGGAGCTGGGTGAGGTCCTCCTACCCGTCCTCTCTCCCCTCTCGTCGCGGGCCAACGAGGATGCCCTGCGACTGGGGCGGGCCACGGACTGGGCCGAGACCTCCGACGGACTCCCCTACCCGGTGGGGCAGAAGCTCTTCCTGGTGGACGGGGAGGCCGTTCCCATCCTGGAGATCCGCGAACTCGTGGTGGATCCGCCGGCGGATTCCGGCGGGGAGTCGTGACTGCATGAAGGACCTGGACGCCCTCCTCGAGCCCATCGAGGGGGAGGACCCGGGAGGTGAATACCTCCGCTATGACCCGGTCTACGACGAGATCAAGCAGGCCCGCCACGAGGACCCCGACCTCCCCCAGGGGGAGTGGAAACGGGAGCGGAAGGTGGCGGACTGGGCGAAGGTGGTCTCGCTGGCCAGCTCCACCCTGGCGGAGCGCTCCAAGGACCTGCAGATCGCGGCGTGGCTACTGGAGGGCTGGCTCCGTCGGGAGGGGTTCCCGGGGCTCGAGGCCGGGCTCCACCTCCTGATCCGACTCCACAAGGAGCACTGGGAGCACCTCCACCCCCGGGTGGAGGACCCCGACGACCTTGAGTTCCGGGCCGTGCCCCTGGAGTGGGTGGGGGACTACCTGGAGCCCGCCCTGAAGTCGGCACCCCTGAACGACACCGGCCACACCCTGGCCGAGTACGAGGAGGCCCGGCGGATGGGGACCGAGGAGGACGCCGCCGGGAACGCGGACCGGGAGGCCGCCCGGGAGGAGGCGATCTCGGAGGGGCGTCCGGTCATGGAGGACTTCCTGGAGGCCTTCGACTCCACCCCCAAGGCCTGGGTGAAGGAGATGGCCGGAGCGGTGGAGGGGAGCCGGGAGGCCCTGGCCCAGCTGGACGAGACCTGCGAGGAACTATACGAGGACGTCCCCCCCAGCTTCATGACCCTCCGGGAGTCGCTGGTGGAGATCTCCCGGGTGACCACTCGCCTCCTGGAGCGGAAGCTGGAGCAGGACCCGGATCCGGTGGAGGAGGCCGAGCCGGATGGTGAGGATGCCGGTCCCGACGCAGGTGGTGAAGCCCCGGGAGGCAGGGAGGCAGCGAGTGCGGCCGGCGCCCCGGCCGCCGGCTCCACCAGTGCCGCCGCCAGCACCGGGCGGGCTGCCCGGGCTCCCGCCCCCGACTCGCCGGAGGGGGCCGCATCGGGGATCGCTGCCGCAGCCCGCTGGATGCGCGGGGAGGACTCCACGAACCCGGCCCCCTACCTCATCCTCCGCGCCCACCGCTGGGGCGAGCTCCGGGCGGGGGGACCGGACCTGGATCCCCGCCTCCTGGAGGCGCCTCCCACCGAGAGCCGGACCCGGCTCAAGCTCCTCCTCCTGGACGGGAAGTGGGCTGAGCTCCTGGAGGCGGCCGAGGAGGTCATGGCCACCCCCTGGGGTCGGGGCTGGATCGATCTGCAGCGCTACGTGGTCACGGCCCTGGACCACCTGGGCTCGG
>REBX01000271.1 GCA_007692505.1 Gemmatimonadales bacterium
TAATATATATTATGTAAAGTTGGCGGATTGGGGATGCGGGGTCTGGCTGCCGGGTCTGGCTGCCGGGTCTGGCCTCGGGATCCAGAGGGATCATGTCGCCCTTTGCCTCGTGAGCCACGAGCCCGTGAGCCCACGAGCCCACGAGCCCGTGAGCCCGTGAGCCTGTCAGCCCCCGTCCGCCACGAACGGGAGCGTCCCTTCCCAGGGCTGGGGCGAGGACTCTCCCGAGAGGCGTCGGAGCTCACCCTCCAGCCAGCGGGTGGCGTCGTCCACGTGCTCGTCCATCTCCCGGAGCGACGACCAGGGCCCGAACTCCCGGGGCCGCCCCAGCCGAAGGATCACCGTCCGACCCCGCCGGGGCCGCCGCGACCACCGGGGCCACACATCGTACATGCCCTCGATCCCGCACGGGATCACTGGGACCCCGCACCGGAGCATGAACCGCACCGTGCCCCGCCTCAGGGGCTGGAGCGTTCCATCCCAGCTCCGTTCGCCCTCCGGGTATATGCACACGCCGCGCCCTTCCTCCAGGTGCCGGAACGCCGCCCGGAGCGACTGGGGATCCGTCCGATAGCGCCGCACCGGGAACCCGTGGATCCGGGGCAGCCCCCACCTGGGAATGGGCGAGGTGAACTGGGTGCTCTTCGTCATGCTGGAGATCCGCCGCCGCAGGTGTCCCTGCACGAGGAACGGGTCCAGGATGGACTGGTGGTTCGGCAGGAGGAGGAACGGCCCCTCCTTCGGGATGTGTGCGGCACCCTCGACACGGGCATCCAGGATGAGCTTCATGAGCCAGCGAGTCGGATGCTGCACAAGGGGATACAGGAGTCTCACCGGCCCCTCACCCGTGGCTGGAATTCCGAGATCACGTCCTCCCCCTCCCGTGCCCGCACCCGCTGCATGGCGGCCCGCAGGAGGTCGTCCCATCGCCTCGCCGACGCCTCCTCGAAGGCCAGGAGGACCACGCTCCCATCGGCCAGGGAAAGCTGGAGCGCCGAGGTCATGGCCTGGAGCGCCCGGATGTCCCCCACGTGCCACCGGTGCCGGGGCCGCCCGCCGGACCCTTCGCCGCCCTCCTTCGACACCGGCCACACCTGCAGCACCGACCCGTCGAGCTCCAGGCGCGCCGCCTCCCCCGCCCTCCCCAACAGCTCCCGGAATCCAAGCACGCTCTTCCGGTAACGGACGGCTGCCTCCCGCTCCACCCACCGGAGGCGGATCTCCGCCGAGGCCCCAAGCACCCCGCCTTCGCCCAGGGCAGCCGGAATGGGGCCCCCCATGGCCGCAATGCGCTGCGTCAGGAGGTGGATGGGCACCGAGCCGCTCCCCTCCCCCCCCGGCGTCTCCACATCGACCCGCCCGGCCTCTCCCTCCGATCCGGCAGGTGGTTCGGGCTGCCAGGTCATCCGGGCCCCGCACGTGGGGCAGCGCACCTCGTCCGGGCCCCCTCCCGGTTCGGTTGGGTCCGTGCCACAAAGGGGGCAGCGGTACAGGAGGTCGTGGAGGGCCATGGTCAGAGCCGTCCGAAGATGTGGAGGATGCGGAGGTGCCAGACCCGCCAGACGGCCTCCCGGACGATGGCTCCCGACATCTTGGATTCTCCCTCCGCCCGCTCCGTGAAGACGATGGGGACCTCCACACCTTCGAAGCCCCGTTTCCAGGCCCGGAACTTGAGCTCGATCTGGAAGGAGTAGCCGTTGGAGCGCAGCCGGGAAAGGTCGATTCCCTCCAGGACGGACCGGTGGAACATGTTGAAGCCACCTGTGAGGTCAGACATTCCAAGTCCTGTTATGGTACGGGCATACCAGCTTCCGAAGACAGAAAGGAGGAGGCGGGAGAGTGGCCAGTTTACCACGTTCACCCGTCCTCCCACGTACCGGCTCCCCACCACGAAGTCCGCCGTCCGGGCCGCCTCCAGGAGGTCCGGGAGGCGCTCCGGGGGGTGGGAGAGGTCTGCGTCCATCTCGCAGAGGAGGTCGTACCCTTCGTCCAGCCCCCACCGGAACCCTGCCACATAGGCGGTCCCCAGCCCTTCCTTCCCCTCCCTGTGGAGGACGTGGATTCTCCCCTTCGAGGTCCGGGCCATCTCGTCGGCCATCTCCCCCGTGCCGTCCGGGGAGGCGTCGTCCACCACCAGCACGTGGAAGGCCTCGCCCTGCTCCAGGATGGCCGGCAGGACGCGGGGCAGGTTCTCCCTCTCGTTGTAGGTGGGCACCACCACCAGGACCCGGAGCTCCGGATCCCTGGGCGCTGCAGGCGAGGGGGAGGATGCCGTCATGGGGTGGGGTCGTGGTCGTCGTGGGGGGCAGGTTCGGGATCCGCCTTCCGCAGGATCTCCCAGCCCCCCATGAAGGCGGCGGGGATGAGCTCCACGGCGGTCATCCAGACCCGGGCCAGGACCGCAATGGCCACGGAGGCCCCGCCCGTGTAGGGGAGGAGGAAGGCCACCAGCGCCCCCTCCCGGATCCCGATTCCTGCCGGCGCAAACAGGACAACGTACCCGAGGAGGTACGCGGCGGTAAAGGCGGAGACCGAGACCAGGACCGGCACCTGGAAGCCCAGCCCCCACAGGAGGAGAGCGAAGGCCAGGCCGTATCCCGCCCACAGGAGGAGGTTCAGGACGAGCCAGCGGAGCCCGAAGGCTGGGCCCGGCGACGGCGCCTCGTCGGGGTCCCGGCGGGCCAGGAGGAAGAGGAGGCGGAAGCCCCTCCGGGGTACCCCGGGGACCACCGAGAGGACGGCGAGGACAGCCAGGGTGGCCAGGGCCGGAACCAGGACCTCCGGGGGAAACCCACCTGCGCCCTCCCCTGCCCCGATCCCCTCCATCCCGATCCGCCCGGCCCCGACGCTCTCCAGCCCTGCGCCCGGGGCGCCGGCCTGCTCCCCGCGTTCCAGGGCGAGCTCCAGCAGGGCCGGGAGCCCCCAGAGCCCGGCAGCCAGGAGGGTGAACCCCTGCACCATGAGGCCCGCCGCCGTGCCTGTGGCCGCGGGGACTCCCTCTCGGCGGGCCAGGAGCGCCAGTCCGGCGAGTTGCCAGACCTTCCCGGGGAGGTAGCGGCCCAGGTTTGCCGTCATGACGATGCGGAAGGAGGCCTGGCCCCCGGGGTCGGGTCCGCCCAGGTCCCGGACCATCCAGCCCCAGTAGCGGGCGGCGAGCCAGAAGCAGGCCAGGAGGCCCAGGGTGGACCCTGCCAGGAGGAGCACGTCGGGGTCGGGGACGCCCCGGTCAAGGGCCAGGGCATCTTCCAGGGTGACCCCCAGCTGCCGGACGATGACCCAGGTCAGAAGCAGGGTGGCGCCGGCCTGAAGGGTCCAGCGCACCCCCCGGGGGAGGCGACGGCCTCGCTCCGGGGTGCGGTCCGCCTCCGGTGGGTCCGGTGTGTCCGGCGACGTGGGCCCTCGGGGAGGCGTCACCCCTTCCCGGCTCCCGGGGTCGGCCCGTCCGAGCCGTGGGTGTCCGTCCCGCCGCAGACATCGGGATCCGGTCCGGTTCTATCGGGGTCGGGGTCCGGGGCGTCCGGGCTCTCGGGGGCGTCCCCGGGCTCGCTGCGGCGGCGGAGGAGCCCCAGCCCCGACGCCAAACCGGCACCGGTGACCAGGAGGAGCGAGAACACGCTGATCCGAAGGGAGCGGGCCAGCTCCGGAGAGTCGTACCACATCTCCACCTGCTGGCGCCCGCCGGAGATGGGGACGGCGCGCTGGACGTGGTTTGCCCGGAGCACGGGAGCTTCCTCCCCGTCCACCGAGGCCTGCCAGGCCGGGAAGTAGTTTTCCGAGAGGAGGAGGTACCCCGGGCCGGTACTCTCCACCTCCAGGACCAGACGGTCCGGGGTCCTTTCCACCCACCGCACCGTTCCCTCCACCCCGGGGCCACCTCCCTCGTGGGGGGGCGCCTCCTCCAGGACGAGCTGGGTGCGGGGGTCGAAGGCCTCGTCCTCCAGGAGCACCGCCATGGCTTCGCCGGGCTCCACCTGGATCGCCTGGCCCACCACCCGGGCCCGGGGACCCCCGGGATACGGGTACACGGCCTGCACCCGTCCGTCGGATCCCCGTCCCCTGCGGGCGGCTTCCACGCCTTCCAGGGCGCCGTACTCCTCGTCGGGCCAGAGGATGTAGCGGATGGCCAGGAGGTCCATGATCACCGGGTGGAAGCCCACCAGGTGCTCGGGGAAGCCGCCTCCGGCCATCCCGATGAACTCGCGGTAGCGGAGGAGGTCATTGGGGTGGTGCCCCCCGGCCAGGTCCAGGCCGAAGGTGGCGGGCTCCACGTCCTCCCCGCCCCGGCGCATGGAGAAGACCCGGATGGGCTCGGCAGCGGCCCGCTGCTCCTCCACCAGGAAGCGGAGGTTCGGGTCGGGAACCGTGACCCGGGCGGGGTCGATGGTGTCCAGGAAGGGGGTGTTCACCCGGAAGAGGTCTGCCCCCACCAGGAGGGCCAGCCCTGTGGCCAGGACAATTCCCCCCCGGACGCCTCCGCCCAGGCGTCCCGACCCCGCCGCCCACCAGAGCCCGGCCACCAGGGCCGAGAGCACGACGAGGACCATGAAGCCGGTGACCACGTGGGGCCGGACCCGCTGCAGGGCCTCCCAGGAGTCCTGGTCCAGGCCCGGATCGAAGATGGAGGTCCACACCCCGAAGAGCCCGCCGGTGGTGGCCATGATGGCGCCCAGGACGAAGAGCCCGGTGGCCACCAGGGGCACGGTGACGACCCGCCGGAGCCCTTCCGGGGTGGCCGCCATGCGGGCGGCACGGTCGATTCCCATGGCGGCCAGGCCCAGGGCGGCCAGCCCGGGGATGAAGATGGCCATGGAGGGGGCCCGGAAGAGGGAGATCCCGGGGATGACCTCGTACATGATCCGCCACACCGGGGTGTGGTCGCCAAGGCTGAAGAGCAGCCCCGTCCCCCCCAGCGCAAGGAGGAACCACCGAAGCCCTGCCGGGCCCGGCCCGGCCTCGGGCGGCGCCCGGGACGCCCTCTCTCCCCCCTCCTCCTCCGGACTTCGGCCTGTCCCACGAGGGAACGGGAGGAAGGCCAGGAGGGCCAGGAGCAGGACCAGGGCGCCCAGGTACTCGTGGTTCAGCTTGAAGGGGTTTCGGCCCCAGTAGGTGTCCGTGGTCCAGGCCGATCCCCGGGCGTCGCCGCCGATGAACTCGGGGACCACCAGGCTCGCCATCTCCTCGGGGTGGAGGGACCAGGAGGTGGAGTACGCCCGGGCCTCGGCGGGGTCCGCCTGGATGGTGGTGGCGGCCCGGCGGGAGTCCTCCGTGACGTAGGAGTAGGCCGGGAGGAGCTGGATGGCGGACACGCCGGCGCCCAGGACCGAGAAGGCCAGGAAGGTGCCGAAGCGGGCCAGGCTGGCGGACCACCCCCGGGTGCGGGCCTCCCCGACGGTGCGAAAGATCATGTAGAGCCCCACCGCGCCGAAGAGGAAGTAGGCCATCTGGAAGTGGGTGCTCAGGATGACCAGGGCGATGGAGAGGGCAAGGAGGGCGGCGGGGACCAGGTCCCGGCGGCGCCACATCCACTCCGACAGCCAGAAGAGGAGCGGGGCCATGGCCGTCACGAACATCTTCCCGTCGTGCCCCGGGAAGACCAGCGTCACGAACCAGGGCGAGAGGAGGAAGCCCAGCCCCCCCACCAGGGAGGCGCCCCGGCTGAGACCCAGCATCCGGAGCCAGCCCCACATGAAGATTCCCGAGAGGAAGACGTGGATCACGAGCTTCCAGCCCAGCGCCCGGTGGACCTCCGTCAGCCAGAAGAGCGCCACGGAGAGGGGGTGGAGGCTGTCGCCCCCGGCCAGGGACTCCAGGAAGGGGGTGCCGCCCAGGATGTGGGGGTTCCACGACGGGAAGCCGGTGGACTGGAGGGCCTCGGCAAAGAAGAGGCGGGCCGTGTAGCCCAGGGCCAGGGTGTCCTGACCCAGGAGCATGTCCCCGGAGAAGATGAAGTCCCGGAAGAGTATGACCGTGGTCAGGAGGTAGGCGACCACGGCGGCCCAGGCGGGGATGTGGTCCAGGCCTTCCAGGAGTTGGGCCGGGGCGCGGGCGGGTCCGGGCGATGATGCGGTCCGGCCCGTCCGGCGGGAGGCTCGGGAGGACCTGGAGGACCTGGAGGAACGGGAAGACCTGGAGGTCCCATCGGCCGGTCGGCGGTTCGGAGGGCGCTTGGAGCTCACGGGGTGGGTCCGGGTTCGGATTGAGGCGTGGCCGGGGACGGGACGGGGGTCCCCTCCACCAGGGCCCGGTAGACCTCCAGGTGGCGACGCACCAGGCGGGCATTGCTCCAGTGGGCCTCCACCCGGGCCCGGGCCCGGCGGCCCCGTTCGGCGAGGTTCGGGTCCCGGAGGAGGTCGGCCAGGGCCCGGGCCAGGGCCTCCGGGTTCGCCGGTTCGACGAGGCGGCCCACCTCCTCGTCCACGATCTGGGGGAGGCCCCCCACCCTGGAAGCCACCACGGGGCGCCGGCAGGCCATGGCTTCGAGGGCGGCCACGGAGGTTGCCTCCATGAGGGACGGGAAGACGGCGATCTCCCCGGAGGAGAGCCAGCCCGGCATCTCGTGATGGGGGCGCCGTCCGGCCAGGTGGATCCGGTCCGACACGCCCAGCTCCCGGGCCAGGGCCTCGATGCGGTCCCGCTCCGGGCCGTCGCCCACCAGGAGGAGCAGCGCGCCAGGGACCTCCCGGACCAGGGCGGGCAGGGCCCGGATCACGTACTCCACCCCGTTCTTCCGGAAGAGGCGGCGGGGCACCACCACGACCCGGGGGGCGGGGGCGTCCGGTCCCGGATCGGGGTCGGGCAAGCTGTCGGAGCCGGTCTCCGGAC
>REBX01000272.1 GCA_007692505.1 Gemmatimonadales bacterium
GGGTGTTTTGCGGGGCGGTTCCACCGTACTTTTGGTTTTGGCGTCTTTGCCGGGCGGGGTGTTGGCCATTAGGGGGGGTGGGGGATGGCGGCCCCCCGCCCTCGCCCCCGCGCCCCAATTCACCGAAGTCGAGGTGTTTCCATGTCGACCACGCTCTCTTCCCAGGTTCGCCCCGCCCTCACGGTCCTCTCCGAGGAGGAATCCATGTTCCAGGAGGCCGTGCGGGACTTCGCACGGTCCGAGATCGCCCCCCGGGTCGCCCGGATGGACGAGGCACAGAAAATGGATTCCGACCTCATCCCGCAGCTCTTCGAGCTGGGGCTCATGGGGATCGAGATCCCCGAGGAGTTCGGTGGGGCCGGGAGCACCTTCTTCACCTCGGTGCTGGTGGTGGAAGAGCTCTCCCGGGTCGACCCGTCCGTGGGCGTCCTGGTGGACGTGCAGAACACCCTGGTGATCAACGCCCTCCTCCGCTGGGGAACGGACGAGCAGAAGGCCTCCTTCCTCCCCCGCCTGGCGTCCGGGACCGTGGGTGCCTACGCCCTCTCGGAGGCCGGGTCGGGCTCCGACGCCTTCGCCCTTGCCTGCAGGGCCGAGAAGGACGGCGACGACTGGGTCCTGAACGGCCAGAAGCTCTGGATCACCAACGGGAAGGAGGCCGGGACCTTCATCGTGTTCGCCACGGTGGACCCCGAGGCCGGGTACAAGGGCATCACGGCCTTTCTGGTGGACGTGGACATGGAGGGCTTCACCGTGGGCAAGAAGGAGGACAAGCTCGGCATCCGGGCCTCCTCCACCACGGAGCTCGACCTGGAGAACGTCCGGGTGGGTCCGGACCGGGTCCTGGGGGAGGTGGGCAAGGGCTACAAGGTGGCCATCGAGACGCTGAACGAGGGCCGGATCGGCATCGGCGCACAGATGGTGGGGCTGGCGCAGGGCGCCCTCGACCACACGGTGAAGTACGTCCAGGAGCGGGAGCAGTTCGGTCGGCCCATCGCCAAGTTCCAGGGTGTCCAGTTCCAGCTCGCCGAGATGGCCACGAAGATCGAGGCCGCCCGCCTCATGGTCTACAACGCGGCTCGCCTGAAGGACGCCGGAGAGGACTTCCTGGGGCCGGCGGCCCAGGCCAAGCTCTATTCGTCCCGCATCGCGCAGGAGGTGGCCTCCGATGCCATCGACCTCCACGGTGGCTACGGATTCTCCCGGGAGTACCCGGTGGAAAAGTACTACCGGGACGCCAAGATCGGCACGATCTACGAGGGCACGAGCAACATGCAGCTGCAGACCATCGCCAAGCTGCTCCTGAAGTGACGGGCGCTCCGGCGCCGACCTGACTGACTGGGGAGGTCCGACATGTTTGGAGGCATCGGCGTCTGGGAGGTCCTTGTCGTGGGCCTCATCGTGATCCTTCTCTTTGGGGCACGACGCATCCCGGAGGTGGCCCGCAGCCTGGGCACCGGGATCCGGAGTTTCAAGGGCGGCCTGGAGGGACGGGACCAGCTGGAGGACGGGGACGGACAGTCCCCGGGGGACGATCACGACCGGAAGCACTGACGCCGGGGCCGCTCCCCGGGCCTCGTCCGGACGCCCCTTCGGCGTCCGCCTGGCCATCCTGTTCCTCACCGTCTTCGTGGACCTGGTGGGGTTCGGGATCGTCCTGCCCCTCCTCCCCTTCTATGCCGACCGATTCGGGGCCTCCGGGCTCCAGATCGGGATCCTGGTCCTCTCCTACTCGGCGGCACAGCTCGTCTTCGCTCCCATCTGGGGGCGCCTGTCGGACCGCTTCGGGCGGAGGCCCATCCTTCTGGTGGGACTGGTGGGATCGGCCATCTCCTATGTCATCTTCGCCTTCGCCGGGTCCATCACGGCGCTCCTGATCTCACGGATCATGGCCGGGACCGGAGGCGCGAACATCCCGGTGGCCCAGGCCTACATCGCCGACATCACCCCGCCGGAAAAGCGGGCGGGCAACATGGGGCTCATCGGGGCCGCCTTCGGGCTGGGGTTCATTTTCGGGCCCGCCATCGGTGGACTCCTGGCGCCCATCGACCCCGCCGCTCCCGGCCTTGCAGCCGCCGCCCTCTGCCTGGTGAATGCAGGACTCGCCTTCTTCCTCCTCCCCGAGTCCCTGAGCCCCGAGGAGCGGGCCCGGAAGTCGGAGGGAGCCCTCCTCCCCAGCAGGGAGGGTCCCTCCCGACTGGAGGAGGCCGCCATCGTCCTGAAGAACCCGGCCTTCCTCCAGGTCCTGGTCCTCTCCTTCCTCTTCACGGCGGCGTTTTCGGCCATGCATCCGGTCTTCCCCCTCTTCGCCGACGAACGCTTCGGCCTGGGGGAACGGGGCGTGGGATGGCTCTTCGCCTTCCTGGGAACCATCTCCGCCCTGATGCAGGGGATCATTGTCCGCATCCTCGCCCCCAGGGTCGGCGAGATCGGGCTCGTGCGCCTGTCCGCCCTCCCCTTTGTGGCCGGCCTGGTCCTGATCGCCGTGGCCCCCACCCTCCCCATCCTCCTGGTGGCCCTCGCCCTCCTGGCCGTGGGCTTCGGGGGAACCCTTCCCAGCCTGGTCAGTCTTCTCTCCAGGGCTGCCCCCGACGAACTTCAGGGAGGATCCCTCGGGGTGGGGCAGAGCGTGGGGGCACTGGCCCGGATCGTCGGTCCACTCATGGGAGGGATCATGTGGGACCTCTTCGGTGGACCGGGACCCTTCCTCTCGGCGGCCCTGGTGGCCATGGCCGCCGCCATCTGGGGATTCAGGCTTCGGGTCACCCGAACACCGGCCGGGGTGGGCACCCCCGCCTGACCCGCCCCCCTCCGCCCCCACTCCTCTTCCGTTCCTCTCAGAACCGCGCAGCCCATGCCTGCTCCCGACTCCGTCCTCGACCGCATCCACATCGTCCTGCACGAGCCCCAGAACCTGGTCAACATCGCCGGGGTGATCCGGGCCATGAAGAACATGGGTCTTTCGAGGCTCCGGGTGGTGGACCCCGCCGAGTGGGACACCTGGCGGATCACCGGGATCGCCCACCGTTCCGACGACGTGGTGGAGGCGACCCGTCACTGCGCATCCCTGGACGAGGCCCTGGAAGACATGACCCTGGTGGTGGGCACCTCGGCTCGACCCAGGACCGCACAGCGGAACTACGACCACGCCCGACCCTGGGCAGGACGAATGGTGGAGGCGGCCCGGGAGGGCCCGGTGGCGCTCCTCTTCGGCCGGGAGGACCGGGGACTCTCCAACGCGGCGCTGGACCGATGCGACGGAGTGGCCATCATCCCCACGGACCCGGACTACTCCTCCCTGAACCTGGCCCAGGCCTGTCTCCTCCTCTCCTACGAGGTCTTCATGGCAGCCGGGGCGGATTCGCTTCCCCTCCCCAGGGGCAAGCGCTACACCGGCCGCGCCACCCGGGGAGAGATGGAGTCCATGTTCTCCGCGCTGGAGGAGGGCCTCGAACGAATCGACTTCTTCAGCGCGCGGGAGCCGGAAGGGGTGCTCCGCACTCTCCGCACCCTGCTGTCCCGGGCCGAACCGGACCGGCAGGAAGCGGGGATCGTTAGGTCCATGGGATTCGAGATGCGAAACCGGGTGGACCACCTGCTCCAGGGTGCCTCCGAGGGTTCGGAAGACGACGACGCGCACGGGACGTGACTGGCGAAGCGCCCTTCCTGCCTTAGATTTCAGGCAGTCACCATCCCTCCCCCGACCCCACCCCCCCCCGCCATGGCCCCCCCAGCGCCTCCCCAGAACCCGCGCCCCCCCCAGGTGGGGGATCGGTACCGGGTGCTACTGGACATCGGGCGGGCCCTGGCGGAGGAACGGGGCACCGCTGCCATCCATGCAGCCGTCCATCGGGAAACCGCTCGCGTACTGCCCGCCGACGGCTTTTTCATCTTCCTCTGGGACGAGGGCACCGATGTGGCTCGGGTGGTCTACTGGGCCGACGGCACCGAGGAGGAGCACGGGGCGGAGACCTTTCCGGGCTCCCGGAGCGAGGTCATCCGACGGGGCCGGGCCCTCCGGGTGGACGACGGACTTGCCGACCGGTCCCTGGTGACGCTGGGGGGGGACGGAAGGGCCGCCACCCGCTCTGCCGTGGCGGCTCCCTTGCGGACGGCCGACGGGATCATGGGGGCCATCAGTGTGCAGAGCTACCGGCCCGGGGTCTACGACGAGGACGACGTGGAACTCCTGCAGGGGATCGCCGACGTGGCTTCCACGGCCATCCGTCACGCGTTGCAACTCGAGGAGCTGGAGCGCCGTCGGAGGGAGGCCGAGGAGATCCTGGCGGTGGCCCGGGACCTGAGCGCCTCCCTGGAGGAGGAGGAGGTCCTCCGTCGCATCGTGGAAGCCTCCAGGAAGCTTCTGGGGGTGGACCATGCCCATGTGTGGACGCTCCAGGGGGACCGGCTCCTGGTTCGTTCGGTCTCCGGGCCTGCCCGGATCCCCGAGGACGTACCCATTCCCGGGCAGGGACGACTTGGAGACCTCCTCCTTCGGCGGCGGGAGGCAGTGATCCTTGAGGACGTGTCCCGTTCCGAACTGCTTCCCGAGGCGCTCCGCCACATGGAGGACTGTCGAAGCCTCATGCTCGTGCCCCTGGTGGCAGGGGCCCGTGCCATCGGCGCCCTTTCCGTGGGGAGTGCAGCGGCCCGGGGATTCTCCCCCGAGGAGGCCCGTCTCCTCCACCGCCTCGCGGGGCATGCGGCGCTGGCCCTGGAGAACGCCCACCTCCACGCCCGCCTCCATGCCGCATCCCTCACGGATCCCCTCACCGGTCTCCCCAACCGCCGCCACCTGGAACTCCACCTGGAGCAGGAGTTCGCGGCGGCTCGAAGGGGGCGGCCCCTGTCCGTGGTCCTCTTCGACCTGGACGACTTCAAGCAATACAACGACGCCCTGGGCCATCTGGCCGGCGACGAGGCCCTCCGGACGGTGGGGGAAGTCCTGGACTCCGAGACCCGGGCCATGAACCTGGTGGCCCGCTACGGCGGAGACGAGTTCGTGGCGGTGCTCTCGGACACGGACGTCGAGGGCGCGCGTCGCCATGCCCGTCGGGTGGCCCGGCGCCTTGCCCGAAGCCCCGTGGCCGGCCCCCTGGCCCTCCGGATCTCCTGGGGGGTCGCGGAGTTCGGCGAGGGACTGGACTCCGGGAAGGCCCTCCTTGAAGCGGCCGATCGCGCCCTATACCGGGCCAAGACCGGCGTGGCGGACCCCTCCCCCCTTCCCTCCCCCTGAAGCGAGTGCCCAACATGCTTCCCCCCCCCGACGAACTCCGGGCCGTCGCCCTGGACCTCGCCCGGGAAGCCGGCGCCCTGACGCTGGAGACCTTCGGCGATCTCCTGGAGGCCGACGACAAGGAAGACGGTTCGCCGGTGACCCGGACGGACTGCGCCGCGGAGGCGCTGCTGAGACGGCGGATCCTGGCCAGGTATCCGGGGCACGGTGTGCTGGGCGAGGAGGAGGGAGAAACCCCGGGAAGCGAACCAGTCCGCTGGATCCTCGACCCCATCGACGGGACCCGCTCCTTCATGCGGGGCGTCCCACTCTACACGGTGCTCCTGGGCGTGGAGGTCCATGGGGAGCCGGTGGTGGGGGTCATCCACGCCCCGGCCCTGGGTGAGTCGGTGGCTGCGGCCCGGGGCCTGGGCGCCCAGTGGCACCGGCCAGGGGAGCGCGCACCGGTTCCCGCCCGGGTGAACGGGCAGTCGGCACTGGGGGAGAGTGCCGTACTCACCTCCGATCCCACCATGAGCCGGGAGAGCCCGTGGGGAGCGGGCTGGGTTGCCCTGACCCGGGCCGCCGACATGACCCGGAGTTGGGGGGACGCCTACGGACACCTCCTGGTGGCCACGGGCCGGGCGGAAGTGATGGTGGACCCCTACTTGTCCCCCTGGGACGCCGGGCCCCTCCTGACCGTGCTCTCGGAGGCGGGGGGGCGCTTCACCGACCTGGAGGGCCGGCCGGGAATCCACGGGGGGTCGGGCCTCTCCACGAACGGGCTCCTCCACGACGAGGTGCTCGCCCTCCTCCAGTCAGGACGGTCCGGGGCGCCGTCCTGATCCCGCGGGGTCGCAGCAGGACTCGGGGCACCGCCGAGGAGGGTCCCCTAGTCCTGGCTCCTGGCGTTCTCGCCGGGGGTCAGACCCCTGCCGGCTCCCGACTGGACCCGTCCTCCGGGACCTGCGACGGCCCCTCCCGCTCCATCATTTCCGGCTCCTGGGGCGGCTGCCAGATCTGGATGACCGGGAAGGTGGACAGGAACCACCGGACGGAGAGGGCAAAGAGCCCCAGGAAGCCCAGACCGATGAGGGGCTCCCAGAACGTCAGGGTGGAGGTCCCGGGCTCGTGGAGCGTTGGTGCAATGAGGAGCCACCGCTCCAGCCAGAGTCCCACCATGGCGATGGCGGCCACGGAGCCCAGCCAGGCGGACCGCATCTTGGGGTCCCGACCCATGAGCCCGGCGAAGGGCACCAGGAAGCAGAGGACGATGACCAGGAGGGAGAGCCCGCCGAAGTCCTCACCGGACCGGTCGATGATCCAGCTCATCTCCCAAGGCATGTTCCCGTACCAGATCACGATGTACTGCGAGAAGACCAGGTACGCCCAGAAGATGGCAAAGCCGAAGGTGAGCTTCCCCAGGTCGTGCATCTGGTGGGGCCCCATGTGCTGGTCGAAATAGCTGTCCGACCGCTTCAGGAGGATCATGGCGATGACCGTGAAGGCGATGCCGGCCCAGAAGGCGCCCATGAAGTACCATGCCGGGAAGAGCATGGAGAA
>REBX01000130.1 GCA_007692505.1 Gemmatimonadales bacterium
CCCTCCGCCCCCCACCCCGGTGGAGACCCCGGCCCCCCCGGAGAACCCGCCGGGCATCCCCGTCCCCGAGGAGGTCATCTGCATGCGGGGCTGGGAGCTCTGGGTAATCCAGAGGAAGAGGAGGAGGTGCTGGAGGTCGGAGTCCCTGGTGGCGCCATCCACCCGGCGTCCCCCCACGGCCTCGTGGATCCACCGGGGCAGCTCGAAGTCCCCTCCGACCTCCGCAACCGCCTCCTCCAGCTCCTTCAGGACCTCGTGGGAGAGCTCCGGGTCCAGGACCATGAAGGGGAGGTGGCGGGCCAGGATCTCCACGGCGCGCCGGGGATCATCCGCCACGGCCTCCTCCAGCTCCTCCCTGAGTTCCCCATGACGGGTCCGGATCCTCGCCCTCAGCCGGGCGCCCCGCTCCGTGAGCTGGTGGCCCCCCTCGGCGGCAGCGATCCAGAGCCCCGGGGCCAGCCCCAGGAGGCCGCCCAGGAGGATCCCCGTGGCCAGGTGCGACTCCACCTGCCAGGCGGCGAGCCCCATGGCGACGGGGACCAGGAAGGAGGCCAGGAGGGCCCCCCGCTTCCGCTCCGGGTGGGCCTCCACGTGTCCCGACGCCACGAGCTCGTCCCGAGCGGCCCGGCGGGTCCGTGTCTGGAGCCGGAGCGCCGACCCCATGAAGCGGTCGAAGGAGTCGTGCTTCTCCACAGCCTCCAGGAACGACGTCTCGGTCTCGGAGAGGGCATCACCGGCAGGGGGCGACTCGACCCGGTGGACCTTCAGGGTCCCGGCGGCCAGCGAGCCGTGTTCGTCGGTGGCCCCCGTCTCCCCGTCGGCGTCCGTACGCTCGAGGGTCACGTGCCCCCTCCGGGCCAGGTCCACCAGGAGGGCAGTGAAGACCCTGAGCCCGAAGTACGTCGAGCCGCTCACCAGGTACCCCACCTGCTCCAGGGGCACGTCGGGGATGCCGTCGGGGACCACCGTGGGCGGGTCGGAAGGGTCCCGCCAGAGGAGGGCCAGGGCCGTACCCGGGAGGAACCCGACCAGGAAGGCCCCCACGGCGAAGAGGAAGATGCGGAACCTCAACTCCCGGGGCTCGGGGGGTGCCCGGCCGGGAAGCCGCTCCGGAAAGCCCACCTGCACCCCGTACGAGGTCCGGGCCCCCAGCTCGTCCCGGGAAAACCGGACCTCCCAGCCCGAGGCCCCGGGGACCGGCGTGGCCTCCGGCCCCTCCTCGTCGCCCCCGCCCCTCCGGGCCAGCGTCCCCTCGCCCGAGGGCACGAACCGGATCTCGTCCCGCTCCAGGTCGAAGTCGGGCCAGAGGACCCGGACCTCCACGTTCCGGATGGGCACCTCCCAGGCGCCCCCCACGGCGTCCCAGGCGATCCGGTTCTCGCCCTCCACCTCCTGGAGGGCCCCCAGGACCCGGTAGGTGATCTGGAAGGTGGTGGGGTCTCCCCTGGGCTCGAAGTCCCAGGTGATCTCGACACTTCGGCCCCCTTCGTCCACCGAGACCTCAAGGACCTCCACGTGGGGGCTCGTGACCTGCACGTCGGTGATGGCGTCCAGCCCCCGGGTGGAGATCCTCCGGAAGCCCTGGGAGTAGGTGCCGCCCTCGTACACGAAGTCGATGGACTCTTCGACCCAGTAGCCGCCGTCGGCCCCCAGCTCCAGCTCCACCCGGTACCCCTCGATCCCGTAGCTCCGCGCCGTGTCCTGGGCGGCCGCCGGGACCACCAACGTGCCACAGGCGAGGATGATGGCCAGGAGGAAAACGGACCGGAGCACAATGTCCCGGAGGAGAGGAGCCGGGGGGACCGGCCCCCTCGCCTCAAACCACCGAAGGGTGGCCGACGGAACCCGGCGCGTCCGGCCAGGGTTGGGTGCGCCATGTCGACTCGTCCGAATGCAGGTCCCGGCCATGGATCCTTCCTCCTCGTGGGGTTCGTGGTCCTCGTCTTCCTGGTACTGCTTCCCGCCCCCGGTGCGGCCCTCCCCCCGGCCGACACCACCGGGGTCCTCCGGGGGCAGGTCGTGGAGCAGGGGACGGACCGCCCCCTCCCCGGTGCCTCCATCCGGGTGGCTGCCGGCCCTCCTCCTGCCACCGAGCGTCCGTCCGTCACCTCCGACGAGCGTGGCCGCTTCGTCCTGGAGGGTCTGCCGTCGGGCATTCTGGAGCTCGAGGTGCGGCTCCTGGGATACGAGACCCTGCGCTCCCCGGAGATTCGCATCACCCCGGGCCGCGCCGCCACCGTCACCCTGGAGCTCCGGCAGCGCACCGTCGAGCTGGAAGGCCTCGACGTGCGGGTCTCCCGCCTCGCCCGTCCCGACGACGCCCCCCTGTCCACCCGGCGCCTCTCGGCAGAGCAGGTCCGCCGTACCGCCGGGGGCCAGACGGACATTTCCCGGACCCTCCTCTCCCTCCCCGGCGTGCTGGGCGGGGTGGACAACCGGAACGACCTCCTGGTGCGAGGCGGGGGTCCCGGCGAGAACGTCTACGTGGTGGACGGGATCCGGATCCCCCGGATCAACCACTTCGAGACCCAGGGCGTGGGCGGAGGGGCCCTGGGCCTCCTCAACGTGGAGTTCATCCAGGATACGGACTTCCATGCCGGAGCCTTCCCTGCCCGCCACGGGAACGCGCTGAGCTCGGCCCTCATCGTCCGGAACCGCTCCGGCTCGGAGGACCGCTTCCGGGGCGACCTCACCGTGGGGGCCTCCGAGGCGGGGATCACCCTGGACGGTCCCGTGGGGGACCGCGGAAACGTCCTCTTCTCCCTCCGGCGCTCCTACCTGCAGCTCCTCTTCCGCGTCCTGGACCTCCCCATCCGGCCCTCCTACTGGGACACCCAGCTCCGGGCCGAATGGGAGGTGGACGACCGGAACCGCTTCGTCCTCCTGGGGCTGGGGAGCATCGACGAACTGGACATCGTGCCCCCCGGCGCAGACGACCCCCAGGGGCAGGAGGTGGCGAACCGGGTCCTGGACAACGACCAGTGGGGCTATACCACGGGGATCGTCTGGCATCACCTCCGAAGCCGGGGCGTGGTCCGCACCTCCCTCTCCCGCTCCATGGAGCGGTTCCGCATCTCCGGGCAGGGTCCGGACCCGGAGAGCCCCCTGGTCTCCAGCGACGCATGGGAGGCGGAGAACCGGCTCCGGATGGACGCCGACCTCCGAGTGGGGGCCCGGGCCACCCTGGGGGTGGGCGGGGAGGTGGCTGCCGAGGCCGTCCGGAGCGACGTGGTGGACGCCGGGGGTCCGGGCCGACCCACCCCGGAGCCCCTGGCCTTCCGGGGCACGGAGCGCTTCTCCACCGGGGCCGCCTGGCTCCAGCTCTCCGGCCCGGTGTGGACCTCCTCCGACGGTCGCCGCCGCCTCACCGGGAGCACCGGCCTCCGCCTGGACGGCCACCAGCGCCTCGCCCCGGCCGTCGCCCCCAGCCCCCGGGCCTCCCTGGCCCTGGAGGTGACCCCGGAGTGGGAGCTCTCCCTGGCCGGGGGTCGCTTCCTCCAGGCCCCGCCCCGAGCCGCCCTGGGGGTGGAGGTGGAGGGCGAGGCCGTGAATCGGGGCCTCCCCTTCCAGGAGGCCCGGCACCTGGTGGCCGGCGTGGCCTGGCAGCCCGGCTCCACGGTGCGGGTGGCGGTGGAGGGGTTCCTCAAGCCCTACCGGTCCCTTCCCCGCTCTGCCGCCGACCCCTCCGTGGTCCTCCAGAACGAGGGGGCGGACTACGGCTTCTCCGGGCTGGAGCCCCTGGTGTCGGACGCGGAGGGCCGGGCCCGGGGGCTGGAACTCTTCGTCCAGCGGCAGGGCGCCGGCCGCTGGTGGGGGCTCCTGTCCTACACACTGAGCCGATCCGAGGCCCGGGGGCCCGACCTCCCCGACGGCACGGAGCCCCGGTCCTGGGTGCCCACCTCCTGGGACGCCCGCCACGCCCTGGACCTGACGGCCGGGCTCCGGGTCGGGGAGGGGGACCGCTGGGAGATCGGCACCCGCTGGCGCGCCACCACCGGGCGCCCCTTCACCCCCTTCGACACGGAGCTGTCGCCGGAGGCCTTCCGGCGCACCGGGGAGGGCGTGCCGGACCGGAGCCGCCTGAACAGCCTCCGCACCCCGCCCTACCACCGCCTGGACGTCCGGGTGGACCGCCGGGTGGGGGTAGCCGGATTCACCGGTCGGGTGTATCTCGACATCCAGAACATCTACAATCGGACGAACCTCTTCGGCTTCACCTGGACCGAGGCCGAGGACGTCCCGGACAACCTGCGGCCCCGCGAGCAGATCGGCCTCCTCCCCACGGTGGGCTTCACCCTGGAGTGGTAGGAGGCCGTCGCCCCGCCGGGGCCCCCAGCTCCCCACCTGCTGCCATGTCCCGTCCCCCCAAGCCCTCCACCAGCTCCCGGCCCCCGGCCCTTGCCGCCGGTCCCTCCGAGCCCGGCACCCCCGACACCAGGGCGCCCGACACCCGTGCCCTGGACGCCGGTGCCTTCGACGGGGGGCCCACCGGCCTCTGGGAGGAGCTGGCCCGCCCCACCCCCACCCCCGTTCCCACCTGGGAGGGCCCGCCGCCCGGCCTCCCGGAACCGGTGCGCCGCTACCTGGAGCTGGCGCTGGACCCGGGCGCCCCCCTCCTCCACGCGGTGGAGCTCCGCATGACGGGCCGCATCCGCCTCCGCGCCGAGCGCCCCCCCGTCCCCCTGGAGGCCATCCAGATCCTCCGCCCGCCGGAGGGCTTCGTCTGGTCGGCCCGCACCACCGGGGGCTGGCTCCGCATTCGCGGGTGGGACGCCTGGGGACGGGGCCTGGGGGGCATGCGCTGGCGCCTCTTCGGCCGGGTCCCCGTGGTAAACACCACCGGCAGCGACGTGACCCGCTCCGTCGCCGGTCGCCTGGCCATGGAGGCGGCCCTGGTCCCCTCCATCCTCCTCCCGAGCCGGGGCCTGGTGCGCTGGGAACCCGATTCGGAGCGCCGGGCCCGCTTCTCCCTGGTGGTGGGCCCCGAGGCCGTGCACACCACCCTGGAGGTGGATTCGGACGGGTGGCCGACCCGACTCTCGGCCCTCCGCTGGAGGGAGGGAGGGTACCAGCGGTTCGATGTCCTCACCAGCGGCCGCCTGGAGACCGGGCATGGCCGCCTGCCGGCCCGGATCGTGGCCGGTTGGCGCCTGGGAGAGCCCGACGAGGAACGGTTCTTCGAAGTCGAGCTCACGCGGGCCCGGTTCCTGTAGGATCCGTCTCCAGGACCCGCGCGGCGGCCATCCTCGCCCCCACGATGTTCCGGGCAGCGGGGCCCAGTTCCAGCTCCGCCAGGCCCCCGCTGCACTGGATGCCCTCGCCCCAGTGCAGGCCGCCGTCCACCCGGGGAAACCCGCACCCGGCCAGAGGAAGCCCCAGGCGGTGGCTCGTGTCCCGGATCCAGGAGGCGCCCGGGACGCCCTCCCCCACCCCTGTGGCCAGGACCACGGAGGAGGCCGGGAGGATTTCGCCCCCGTCCAGGAGGAGGGCCGGCTCGCCAGGCGGGTCCCCATGGCGGGCGCTCCCCAGGATGCGGCGGGCCAGGAGGAGCTCCAGGTCGGTGCGGACGGCGGCGGCGCGGAGGGCGCGGGCCAGGGGGTCGGGGACGGAGCCCCGGTGACGGGCCTCCACGATGATCTGGCGGCGGCGGGCCGGGTCGGGCTGGGCGCGGAAGGCCGCCAGGTTGCGGGGGCCCATCCAGCCCGGGTCCGAGTCCAGGCGATGGATGCGGAGGGGATGGCGGGAGACCAGGGCCACGGGGACTTCGTCGCGCACCAGCCGGAGGGCGAGCTGGACCGCGCTGATCCCGCCCCCCACCACGACGATGGGGCGGCCCGTGCGGCAGGCGCTCCGGGCGAGGTCGCCAAGGGGGAAGTCGGGGCCGAAGAGGGGGACCACCGGAAGTCCGGCCTCCCGAAGGCCCGGAACCCACTTCGGGCCCCCCGAGGGAGGGGGCTGGCCCGGGGCCAGGAGGAGGCGACGGGTGTGGAGCACGCCCCGGTCCGTCTCCACCTGGAGCCCGCCCCGGGGGTGTGGGCCGATGGCCTCCAACGAGCCCCGGAGGAGGAGGGCGTCCAGGTCGGCCTCCCGGATCACCTGGAGGCTGTGGTCCCGGAAGAGCTCCACGGAGGGGCGGCGGGTGCGGCCCTTCATCTCGCGGCGGCGGCGGCCCCGGCGGTCGGCGAAGCGCAGGAGGGCGAAGGGGGCAAGCCCGATGTGGTGGACGCCAGGGGAGCGGAGGTGCTCCATCCCCGTCCTGGACGTCCAGTCGAACCAGCGGTTGAGGAGGCGGGGGCCCGGGTCCAGGATGCGGATCCGGTGGGCCGGGACGCCGGCCTCCCGGAGGGCCAGGGACAGATGGGTGCCGTGGATGCCCCCACCCACCACGAGCCAGTCCAGGGGGGAGGGGGCCGGTGGGGGGCCGGGCTCCGGGCTCCCGGGGGGCTGGGGCCGGTGGGTGTGGGACCCGGAACTCCCGGGCGGGGGGCTACTTCTCCTCGCGGTAGAGCACATGACGGCGTACCACCGGGTCGTAGCGGCGGAGTTCCAGTCGTCCCGGGGTGTTTCTCTTGTTCTTGGTGGTGGTGAACCGGTGGGGGCTCTCGGTGCTGCCCATGCGGATCGTCACGCGGGGTCCTCCCCTGGCCATGATGGTCTCCGGGTAGGGACGGGCGGGACCGGGGCCGGAGGGACCCGGGGGCTCGTCGGTATCGGGACCTCATTATCGTTTAGGGGGCGGCACTGCGTCAAGACGGCTGCCGGGGGGCCGACGCCCGGTGGAGGCTGACGGCGAGGGGGGCGCGTGGCTCCGAAAGGGCCGGAGGTCAGTCTTCCAGGTGGAAGAGCCCGGATTCGATGGTGAGGCCGGGGCCGAAGGCCAGGGCCAGGACCTGGTCTCCCGGGGAGGGCCGGGAGGGTGTGGAGGTGCCGTGGAGGAGCTCCGCCAGGACGAAGAGGATGGTGGCGCTGCTCATGTTCCCGTAGTTCCGGAGGACGTGGCGGGAGGCCTCCATGCGGCGGGGCTCCAGGCCCATGGAGTCCCGGACCCGGTCCAGGATCTGTCGGCCACCGGGGTGGATCGCCCACCAGGGGATGTCCAGGGGATGGGGGCCGTCGGGACCCAGGAGCCCGGAGAGGACCGTGTCCAGCTTCGACTCGATGATCTGTGGGACGTAGGTGGAGAGCTTCATGCGGAAGCCGTGGTCCCCGATGGTCCAGGCCATGTCGTCTGCGCCCTCGGGGGCGAGGGCGGTGTGGAAGGACTCGGTGGCCAGGGAGGGCCCGTCGGGTCTCCGACCCCGGACCAGGGCACCCGCCCCCCCGTCGGCGAAGACGGCGCCGGCAATGAGGTCGTCCGTCTCCTCGGTGAACTGGAGGTGCAGGGTGCAGAGCTCCACGGAGAGGACGAGGACCACGGCGTCGGGGTCGGCCCGGCAGAAGGACTCGGCCATGCGGAGCCCCTGGAAGGCCGCGTAGCAGCCCATGAATCCCACGTGGTAGCGCTGGGTGGAGGCAGGGAGCCCCAGGGCCTGGACCACGTGGATGTCGGGGCCCGGGGCAAAGAACCCCGTGCAGGAGATGGTGATCACGTGGGTCACCTGCGCCGGCTCCACGTCGGGGGCCCCGTCCAGGAGGGCCCGGGCCAGGATCTCGAAGTGCCGACGGGCCTCCCGGGTGTACACCTGGTTCCGGACCCCCGTCCCCGGGGTGGGGAGGAGGACGTCGCCCTCGCTGGCGCCGGCCCCCTTCCGGCCCGCCCCGCCCTCGCCCTCGCCTCCCTCACCTCCGTCGCCCTCGTCTCCGGGCCGGAAGAAGAGGGGGGCCAGCCCCGATTCGGTGCTCCGGGTCCCCTCGCCCCAGTCGTCGATGACGGAGTGGCGTTTGTCGATGCCCGAGTTCCTGTAGATGCTCCGGATGATGCGCCGCACGCCCCGCCGGTCCGTGGCGTGGGCCTGCATGAGCTCGCTCGCCCGCTCCCGGGGGTAGACCGTGGGGGGCACGGACGTTTCGATGCGCTGGATCCAGGCGGACATGGCGGTGGGGGCGTGGGGAGGGGGGACCGCAGGGTCTGTCCGGTTACCCTCCCCCCACTTCGGGGTGCCCGCCCGCGGCAGGCCTGGCGCGATCCGCTCCCCACCTTGCCCCATCCCCGCCGGGACACACACCCTTTGGTCCCCGCCCTCCACCTCGACCCCCGGCCCCGAATGCCCTCCTGGCGTCTGCCCGCCTGCGAAGGGGGCCCATCCTCCTGCCGCCCATCCATCCGAATCCCATGAAGCTGGAACCCATGAAGCTGGAACCCATGACCCGGGTGCACTGGCCGTCGGTGAGGCGCATCTACCGCGAGGGGATCGCCACCGGCCATTCCACCTTCGAGACCCGGGTGCCGGACTGGGAGGCCTTCCACGCAGGCCACCTGGAGGCGGGTCGGCTGGTGGCGGTGGACGGGGGCGAGGTGGTGGGGTGGACGGCCCTGGCCCCGGTGTCGAGCCGGGCCGTCTACAGGGGGGTGGCTGAGGTGAGCGTCTACGTGGCGGCAGACCGTCGGGGGCTGGGGGTGGGATCCCTCCTCCTCCGGGCCCAGGTGGACGCCTCGTGCGCCGCCGGGGTCTGGACCCTCCAGGCGGGGATCTTCCCCGAGAACACGAGCAGCCTCCAGCTGCACCGGAGCCGGGGCTTTCGGGAGGTGGGGCGGCGGGAGCGCCTGGGCCACCTGGGGGGCCGGTGGCGGGACATGCTCCTCCTGGAGCGGAGGAGCGAGCTCGTGGGAGCGGATCCCGAGCTCCCCCGCCCCCTCCTCCGCTTCGTGGAGCTCTTCAACCGGGAGGCCTTCTGGGAGAGCCACGAGGTCCTGGAGGGCCCCTGGCGGGAGATGGGGAGCGAGTTCTACCACGGGCTCATCCTCTACGCCAGCGCCTTCGTCCACCAGCAGCGGGAGAACCGCCACGGGATCCGGGCCCAGCTCGCCAAGGCCGAAGGGGCGCTGGGTTCCTTCGAGGCGAACTACCTGGGGGTGGACGTGGCGGGCATCCTCCGGCGGTGCCGGGAGCTCCCGCAGCGGCTCGTGGAAGGGGTCCAGCCAGCCGACCTCTCCCTTCCCCGGCTGGAGCTCTCCAGGAGCCGGGTCCGAGGAGACGAGGAGGAGCTGGGGGGCCGTTGACGAGATCCATGGTGCCACCGGGGGGAGCGCCAGGGGGCGGACCGGGAGGGTCGGGGGGCTGGCTGCGCCGTTTGCCGGGGACCCTTCGAGGGGGATAGTCTTCAAGGGTGGGGCTTCGGGCCAGGAAGCCCCCTCGAGGCCTCCCTGCCCCCCGGTGGTCCCTGCACTTCCTCGGCAGCCTTCCAGGAGATCCAGCATGACCAGACGCCTCGCCTCCCTCCCCCTCCTCCTCCTGATCACGATGGCCACGGGCTGCAGTGGGGGAGCAGGAGATCGGGCCGGGGATGCCGAGGCGCTGGAGAAGGCCCTCCTGGGGACCCCCGGGCTGGAGGCCTTCCCCGGTCGCCTGGTGGAGGGAGCCCGACAGGCGGACGACGCCCCTCCGCCCCCTCGGGCCCAGGTGGAGGAGCTGGGTCCGGACCGCGTGGAGGCCCTCCTGGGGCGACTCTCTTCCCTGCCGGCCCCGGAGGACAACGGCATCGGTGTGGAGCTGCGCCCGGCCTCCGAGCCACCCCCACGGACCGGGGCCGTCCAGATGGGGGAGTTCCCGGCGCCGGAGGACCGCGGGCCCCCTGCCGTCGAATCGCCCGACGGACCCCTCACCGTCCTCAGGGCCTCGCCCGACGGCCCGGTGCCCATTGCCGGACAGCTCAGCGTGACCTTCGACCGCCCCATGGTGGCCGTGGGCTCGCATGACGATGCCGTCCTGGAGTCGACGCCGGTCCGCCTGAGCCCCCAGGTGCCCGGCGCGTGGCGCTGGGTCGGAACCCGTACCCTGGTCTTCGAGCCCGAGGCCCCTCGCCTGCCCATGGCCACCGAGTTCACGGCCAGGATCGACGCCGGGACCCGGGCTGCAGACGGCACCGAGATGGCGGAGGCCCTGGAGTGGCAGTTCGCCACGCCGCCCGCCGTCTTCGAACGCCTCCACCCCTCCGGCGACAGCAACGGCCTGGAGCCGGTCATGGTGGCGACCTTCGACCAGCGCATCGATGCAGCCGACCTCCTGGACCAGCTGGTCGTGGAGGCCGGCGGAGAGCCCGTGTCCGTGCGCCGGGCCACCGACGAGGAGATCGAAGGGGAGCCCGCCGCCGCCCGGGCCGTGGAGAGAGGAGACCCGGAGCGCATACTGGCGTTCGTGCCCACGGACCCGCTTCCGCGGGACAGCCCCATTTCGGTGACGCTCCCGGAGGGCAGCACGTCGGCGGAGGGCCCCCGCCTCACCCAGGAGCCCCGGAGCCACGAGTTCCGGACCCATGGGGCGCTCCAGGTCGTGGAGCAGCGCTGCGGCCTTGACCCATGTCGGCCCACCGCTCCCCTCCGCCTGATGTTCTCCAACCAGCTGGACTGGGAGCAGGAGGTGGACGGGCTTGTGGAGGTCGAGCCGGAGATTCCCGACATGGACGTATCCATTCGAGGACGATCCGTGTTCATCCAGGGGAGGACGGAGGGCCGCACGAAGTACGTCCTGCGCGTCTCCGACGCCCTCGTCGACGTCTTCGGCCAGACGCTGGAAAGCACGTACGAGAGCGAGTTCGTGACCGGGTCCATGCCCCCCCGGATGTCCTTCCCCTCCGGCAACCTCGTCACCCTGGACGCGTCCCGAACGCCGGAGTTCGAGTACTTCACCACGAACCACGCCGACGCCCGCGTGGTGATCCGCGAGGTCTCGCCGTCGGACTGGCCGGAATGGATGGACGTGGTGCGCTACAACATGCTCTCCCGCGATCCCGTCCCCGAGCTGCCGGGCCAGGTGGTCTTCGACGAGCACGTCGACTTCGAGGCCCGGGAGGACCAGGTCGAGCGGCAGCGTGTTCCCCTCCACGACTGGCTGAACGACGCGGGCACCGGGCAGTTCCTGGTCACCGTGGAGCCCGACTCCACCCTGGGGTCAGTCCCGCCACCCTCGTCGCACACCCGGGGGATCTGGGTCCAGGTGAGCGCCATGGGCCTGGATGCGGCCTCCGACCACGAGACGCTGCTGGCCTGGGTCACCGACCTGGCCGATGGTTCACCGCTGGACGGGGTGGAGCTGAGGCTCGGGCCGGAAGGCCAAGCGGTCCCATCCGATGCCACCGGCCTGGCCGAGCTGCCCCTGCCCAGCACCCTGCCCGACGATGTCCGGCACGCCTGGCTCGAGGCTCGGCGGGGCGGCGACGTGGCGATCCTGCCTGCCGTGGAATCCGCTCGTCAACCGGTGGCCTGGCGGGCAGAGGAGCGATCGGACGCCCTCCTCTGGCACGTGTTCGACGACCGGGCCCTCTACCGGCCAGGCGAGACCGTGCACCTGAAGGGCTGGCTGCGCCAGGAGGAACGAAGGGCCGATGGCGGCCTGGGGCTCATGAATGGCGCCGGCCACATCGACTACCAGGTGAGCGACGCCCGGGGCAATTCCCTGGCGGACGGCAGCACCTCCCTGGGCGGGCTGGGTGGGTTCGACCTCTCCTTCGACCTCCCCGACACCCCGAACCTGGGCGCCGCAACGGTGCGCCTGGAGGTGCGGGACACCGACGGGCTGACGGGCACGTCCCACACCCACCGATTCCAGCTCCAGGAGTTCCGCACCCCCGAGTTCGAGGTACAGGCCCGCATCCACGAAGGGCCGTTCATCGGGTCCACCCGGGTGCCCGCCGAGGTGGAGGCCGGCTACTACGCCGGAGGAGGCCTGCCCCACGCCGAGGTGAACTGGACCGTCACCGCCGAGCCGACCCATTACAGGCCGCCGAATCGTCAGGACTGGACCTTCGGCTTCCACAGCCCCTGGTGGATGCCCCGGTCGGGAGGGCGGGGAGGTCGGTTCAGCGAGGGCTTCCAGGGATCCACCGACAGCCAGGGCCTCCACCAGCTGGACATCGAGCTGGACATGGAGGACCACGCGCGCCCCCTGGCCCTGTCGGCGCGGGCCCGCGTCATGGACGTGAACCGCCAGGCGTGGGCATCGGAGGCCAGCTTCATTGCCCATCCGGCCGCGACCTACGTGGGCATGAAGTCGCCCCGGCAGTTCGTGGAACAGGGCGAGTCCCTGGAGGTGGAGCTGGTCACCGTGGACCTGGAGGGCGAAGTGTCAGCCCGGCGCCCGGTGAGCGTGAGCGCCGCCCGCATCCGCTGGACGTGGGGGAGCGGCGGCCGGGTGGAGGAGCGGGCCGACGAACAGCGGTGCGATGTCACCACGGACGATGCCGGCCTGGCGCGCTGCGAGTTCCCCGCCGGTCTCGGCGGACAGTACCAGATCACCGCCGTGACCACCGACGCCGAGGGACGCCGCAACACGAGCCGCATCACCCGCTGGGTGGGTGGGAGCTCCACACCGGCGGCCGAGCAGGTCGAGATGGAGGAGGCCCTCCTCATCCCCGAGCAGGAGGAGTGGGGGCCCGGCGATACGGCCCGGGTGCTGGTCCAGGCGCCCTTCGACGGTGCGGAAGGGCTCATGACCCTGAGGCGTCACGGCCTGGCCGAGCAGCACCGCTTCATCGTGGAGGGCGGCTCCACCACCCTGGAGATCCCCATCCGCGAGGCCTGGATGCCTGGCATCGAGCTGAACGTGGTCCTGGTGGGCGCCGCCGAGACCGACAACGGTGCGGGGACTCGTCCGGCCATCGCCTCGGGGAAGACCAACCTGGCCGTGTCCACCACCGAGCGGGTGCTGGACGTGACCCTGGAGCCCCGGGAACGGGAGTTGTCGCCAGGGGCGGAGAACCGCATCGACCTCCGGGTCCACGACGCCGCCGGTGGGCCCGTGTCCAATGCCGAGGTCGCACTGGTGGTGGTGGACGAGGCGATCCTGGCCATGACCGGGTACGAGCTCGTCGATCCCCTGGGGGTGTTCTACCGGATGCCACCCGGCGGGGTCAGCGATCGCCACCTCCGGCCCAGCGTCCGCCTGGTCGAGCCCCTCCCCGAGATGCCCGTCGGCGAGCTCTCCCTGCAGGAAGTGGTGGTCGCCGGACGCACCGCAGAGGAAGCGGACATCGGGATCCCCGCTCCTCCCCAGGACCTGCCGCCTCCCCGGAGTGCCGAGGATGCCGGAGACGAGACCATCGACGCCCGGGAGGACTTCAACCCCCTGGCTGCCTTCGTGCCGGCGCTCTACACCGACGAAGAGGGCCGGGTGAGCGCGGACATCCAGCTGCCGGACAACCTCACCCGCTACCGGATCATGGCCGTGGCCGTTTCGGGGGCGACCCGGTACGGCACGGCCGAGACCGACCTCACGGCCCGACTCCCCCTCATGGTGCGGCCCAGCCCGCCCCGATTCCTGAACTTCGGGGACCAGTTCGAGCTCCCGGTGGTGCTGCAGAACCAGACCGGCGAGGCCATGTCGGTGGAGGTCGCACTGGATGTGGCCAACCTGGCCTCCACGGGCGCCGCCGGCTTCGCGCTGGAGGTGCCCGCCAACGACCGGGTGGAGGTGCGCTTCCCCCTGGAGCCTGAGGATGCGGGCACGGCACACTTCCAGGTCGTCGCGGCGTCCGGCGGATCCAGCGATGCGGCGCGGCAATCGTTCCCGGTCTGGACGCCGGCAACCACCGAGGCCTTTGCCACCTACGGGACCCTGGACGAGGGTGCCGTCGTCCAGCCGGCAGCCACCCCGACGGACGTCTGGCCGCAGTTCGGACAGCTGGAGATCACCACAAGCTCCACCGCCCTCCAGTCCCTCACCGACGCCTTCATCTGGCTCGGGGACTACCCCTTCACCGCCACCGAGGCGATTTCCTCACGGCTCCTGGCCATCGCGGCACTGGCCGACGTCCTGGAGGCCTTCGGGGCCGAGGGGCTGCCGTCCCGGGACGAACTCCAGGCCACCATTGCAGCCGACCTGGAGCAGTTGCGTGGGCGCCAGAACCCCGACGGGGGCTTCGGCCTGTGGGCCCGCGGTGGGGAATCCTGGCCCTTCGTGACCCTCCACGTGGCCCACGCCCTGGTGCGCATGGAGGCCGAGGGCCACCAGGTGGACGAGGAGCTCTACCACGAGACCCTCCGGCACGTGGGCGAGATCGAGGACCACGTCCCCTCGCACTACAGCGACCTGGCGCGTCGCCACATCGTCGCCTACAGCCTGCATGTGCGGGCCCTGGCCGGCGACCCCGACCGGGCCCGGGCCCGGGAGCTCATCACCGAGGTGGCCGAGCTGGACGAGCTGACCTTCGAATCCACGGGCTGGCTCCTGGGCTTGCTCACCGGCAACGCGGGCTCCACCAGCGAGGTGGAGCGGCTCCGACGCTTCCTTGCCAACCGCGTCACCGAGACCGCAGGGGCCGCCCACTTCGTGCGGGACTGGCAGGACGGCGACCACCTGATCCTCCACTCCAGCCGCCGGGCCGACGCCATTGTCCTGGACGCCCTCATGGACGACCAGCCCGACTCCGACCTGATCCCCGCCCTGGTCCAGGGGCTCCAGGCCCATCGGAGCCGGGGGCGCTGGGCGAACACCCAGGAGAACGCCTTCGTCCTCCTGGCGCTGAAGAAGTACTTCCAGCAGTACGAGGCCCAGGAGCCGGACTTCATTGCCCGGTCCTGGCTGGGCGAGGACGCCGCAGGCGAGATGCGGTTCCAGGGCCGGACCACCGACGCCCACCACGTGGACATCCCCATGGCCCGGCTGGCCGAGGGGAACGGTCGCCACGAGGTGGTGCTGGACAAGGACGGTCCGGGACGCCTCTACTACCGCATCGGTCTCTCCTACGCGCCGCGCTCGCTGGAGCTGGAGGCGGCCAGCCACGGGTTCGAGGTCCAGCGTGTGTACCGAGGGGTCGACGACGAGGACGACGTGCGCCGCCTCGATGACGGGTGGGAGATCCGCGCCGGTGCCCGGGTCGAGGTGGAACTCACCCTGGTGGCGCCCACCCGGCGCTACCACGTGGCCCTCACCGATCCGCTCCCCGCCGGGCTGGAGCCCATGAACCCGGCGCTGGCCGTGAGCAACCCGCCCATCCACGAGGACCCCCTGGGCCCGGACCGCTCCAGCTGGTGGGGCCCGTGGTACCGGCACCAGAACCTCCGGGACGAGCGGGCCGAGGCCTTCACCCCCCTCCTGGCAGGCGGGGTGTACACGTACACCTACTACGCCCGCGCCACCACGCCTGGTGCGTTCGTCGTGCCCCCGGCCCGGGCCGAGGAGATGTACCAACCGGAGACCTTCGGCCGCTCGGCCTCCACCCGGGTGAGGATCGTGGACTGAGCCGGTCCCCGGACCCATCCGGACCGCCCCGGCACGGCACGCCGCGACACGGGACGGTCCGGAGACCCGCCTACCTCTCGGCGAGGCGGAGGAGGCGAGGCTCCAGGGCCAGGGCCCGGAGCCGCTCCCCCACCAGGTCCACCCGGGGCGCATGCCGGGTCTCCAGCACCGTGCGGAGCCGGCCCGAGTCCCGGTCGACGTCCACCAGGCGGATGTCGGCCCGCGCCAGGATCCGCTCCAGCCGGGGCCGGACCTCGATCTCGGGATGCCCGGGAATCTTCCCCTCGAGGGAGAGGTGCCACCGCTCCGCAGGATGGCCCTCGGCTCGCGAGGAATCCGGGTCCGGTGCCACGATGGTCCGCACCGGGAAGACGGGCCGGGCGAGCCCGCCGGATCCCCCGGCCCGACGGAGGGCCTCGTCGCCCAGATCCGTCAGGAGGGAGAGGGCCGTGGCCTGGCCACCGGCTCCGGGACCGCTCACGGAGAGGGTCCCGGCCCGGGCCGTGCTGACCCGGGCCCGGTTGTCCGCCCCCCGGACGTCGGCCCAGGGGGAGTCCCTTGGTACCAGGCACGGCTCCACCCGGGCGCGGCAGATCCCGGCCCCGTCCGGGGGATCCACCCGGGCCAGGAGACGCACGACCCCGCCCAGTGCCCGGGCCTCGGCCACCAGGGCCTCGGGATCCGGGAGGATCCCCCGCCTGGTCACACGGACGTGGGCCGGGGGGACGCCGAAGGCGACCCAGGCCAGGAGCCGGATCTTGTCCGCCGCATCCCGCCCGTCCACGTCCCGGGACGGGTCCGCCTCGGCGTAGCCCAGCGCTCGGGCCGACTGCAGGGCCTCGCTCCAGCTCCGTCCGGCGTGGAGCTCGTCCAGGAGGTAGTTGGACGTGCCGTTCAGGATGCCCTCGATGCGCCGGACCCGGGCCGCGTCGGGGAGGTCCCGGAGGAGCCGGACCACGGGCATCCCCCCGCCCACGGCGGCCTCGAAGGCCAGGCGGCCCCCGGACTTCGCCGCCAGGGCCTCCAGCTCGGTGCCGTGCTCCGCCACCAGGGACTTGTTTGCCGTGATGAAGGTGCCGCCCCCGGCCAGCGTCCGACGGGCGAGCCCCAGGGCAGGACGAATCCCTCCCAGCGCCTCCACCACGACCCGCCCCCCTTCCACGGGGAGCTCCGAGGGCCGGGTCACCACCCGTCCCCCGTCGGGATCCGGGAGGGGTTCGGGACGCTCCCGCGCCGGGTCCCGAACCAGGATGGAGCGGACGAGGTCGTCGCTTCCCCTCCCCTCCCGGATGAGACCCAGGAGGGCGCCCCCCACCGTGCCGCACCCGGCCAGGACCAGGGGGGGCAGGGGCGGCCCTCCCTGCCGTGCCTCCTCTGTCCGGGCGGCCTCCACTGCCGAGCTCATGCCCCACCCCCCGGAGCCCGGGGATGCCCCAGGGCGTCGGCCAGGATGGCCGCCATCTGGGCCTCCTCCAGGAGGAAAGCGTCGTGGCCATGGATGGAGTCGATGCGCCGGTAGTCCGCCCCGGCGGCCTCCACCCATTCCCGGACGAGCTCGTCGGGGTAGAGGAGGTCTCCCGGGATGCCCACACCCACCAGGCGTCCCTGGAAGGCCCGGAGGGCGCCGGCGATTCCTCCCGGGCGCCCTGCCCCCACGTCGTGGCGGTCCATGGCCCCGATGAGGGCCCGGTAGCTGGCCGCCTGGAAGCGCTCCTCCAGCTTCCGGCCGTGGTGGTCCAGCCAGGACGCCACCTGCCACAGGCCGTCTTCCCTTCGGTCCCGACCAAAGCGGGTGTCCAGCTCTCCGGCGGTCCGGTACGTGAGCATGGCGATCTTCCGGGCCAGCCCCAGGCCGGCTCCCGGCCCCCCCAGCTCCAGCGCCTCCCTCTGAAGGTGGTTGAAGGCCAGGGCGTGGGCGGGCTGCCGGGCCGGCGCCGCCACCGAGAGGACCGTGCCCGCACGCTCCGGGAAGCTGGCGGCCCACTCCAGCGCCACCATGCCCCCCAGGGATCCGCCCACCGCCAGGTGGACCCGTTCCAGGCCCAGGCGGTCCAGGAGGTGGCCTACCAGGTGGGCCTGGTCCCGGATCCCCAGCCCGGGGGGTGGGGGCAGGGGTCCCTCCAGCCCCACGACCCGGGTCCCGTGGCACGCCCCCAGGAGGGCCGGCGAGAGGAGCGCCCAATCCCCCGTGTCCAGGAGTCGGTCCTCGCCCACCAGGCCGGGCCACCAGCTCCGGGGGTCGGGGAGGCCCGTGAGGGAGTGGAACGCCAGGACCACGTTGGAGCCGTCGGCCCGGGGGGTCCCCAGGAGGGTGAAGGCCTGCTCCACTCCCGGGAGGTGCACCCCGGAGGGCAGATCCACCTCGTGGAACCGCTCCACCTGGAGGGGGAGGGTCCGGGCCCCCTTCGTCCCGGGGGTCATGCGGCCACCTCCCCGGTGGCCGCTGCCAGGGCCCGGTCCAGGTCGTGGACCAGGTCTTCCAGGTCCTCGATGCCCACCGAGACCCGGAGGAGCCCCTCGGTGACCCCGGCCTTCCGCCGGGCCTCGGGGTCCAGCTGCTCGTGGGTGGTGGACCAGGGGTGGATGATCAGGCTCTTGGCATCGCCCACGTTGGCCAGGAGGGAGTGGAGCTCGGTGGCCTCGATTACGGCCCGGGCCGCGGCCTCTCCCCCGGCGACCTCGAAGGTGAGCACGCCCCCGAAGCCCCCCTCCAGGAGCTGGCGGGCCCGGAGGTGGGTGGGGTGGGACGCCAGCCCCGGGTACCGGACCCGGGTGACGGCAGGGTGGGCCTCCAGGTGCCGGGCCAGGGCAAGGGCGTTGGCGGAGTGGCGCTCCATCCTCAGGTGGAGGGTTTCCAGCCCCTGCAGGAATAGGAACGCATGGAACGGGGAGAGGGCGGCCCCCACGTCCCGGAGGAGGACGGTACGGAGCCGGATGGCGAAGGCGATCTCCCCGAAGGTCTCCGCGAACCGGAGCCCGTTGTAGGCCGGCTCGGGCTCCGCGAAGACGGGGGCGAAGCGGGGCTCCGCACCCCAGTCGAACCGGCCCCCGTCCACCACGATCCCGCCCACGGCCGTCCCGTGCCCCCCGATCCACTTCGTGGCGGAGTGGAGGACCAGGTCGGCCCCGTGCTCCAGGGGCCGGCAGTGGATGGGCGTGGCAAAGGTGTTGTCCACCACCAGGGGGAGGCCGTTTCGATGCGCCACGTCGGCCAGGGCCCGCAGGTCGGGTACGTCCAGCGCCGGATTTCCCACCGTCTCCACGTACACGGCCCGGGTGTTTTCGTCGATGGCGTCCTCCACCGCCTCCGGCTCGCCCGAGGTGAACCGGGCGGTGATTCCCAGCCGGGGCAGGGTGTGGCGGAAGAGGGCCCAGGTGCCCCCGTAGAGGGACGAGGAGGCCACGATGTTGTGCCCGGCCTGGGCCAGCCCCAGGAGGGTCAGGGTCTGGGCGGACTGCCCGCTGGCCGTGGCCACGGCGGCCACCCCGCCCTCCAGCGCCGCCACCCGGCGCTCGAAGACGTCCACCGTGGGATTCATGATCCGGGAGTAGATGTTCCCGAACTCCCGGAGCCCGAAGAGGTCGGCGGCATGGTCCGGCGAGTCGAAGACGTACGAGGTGGAGGCATAGATGGGAACGGCACGGGCACCGGTGGCCGGATCGGGCTCCTCCTGGCCGGCGTGGATCGCCCGGGTGCCCAGGCCCGGGGTTCGGACCGGGGGTTGGGAGGCCCTATCCACGCCGGCGTCGGCCGTGTCGGTGCCCGCGTGGGGGGAGGTGGGTGCGGTGGAAACGGAGTCGCTGGCTGCAGGGGTCGAGCTCATGGGTGTGCTCCATCTGACGGGTACGAAAAAGCCCGGCTCTCCAGGGGAGAGGCCGGGCGGAGTCCGGGATCGAGGTCTCGATTCCCTCGTTTCATGTGGGGGGACATCGTCCTGCCCCACACGACCCTCCGCCTGGCCGCCTGGACGGCGAACAGGTGCAGCGGCACATGCACATGGAGCACATGGAACCGAGGCCGTGGGAGGTCATGAAGCGGAGACGCATGTACGAAGAGTCCCGTGAACGGAGGAATCGGACTTCGACGGAGCCACCAGAAACGACAAAGGCCCGGCAGGAATGCAGCGGCCGCCGGGCCATTCGCGTCTTTAGCACCTTGTTTAACGTGGCGGCAAGCGGCGGCAAATCACCACGGCTCGGGCGTGCTTCGTGCCCGGCACGTTCAACGATTAGCGAACACGGCCCGGGTCGTCAAGGCCCGCCGTCGGGCCTCCCCCTCCCGAGGCCCCTGCCCCTCCTGGTTCGTCTACTCCCCCTCTCCTCCCAGATCCCTCCGCACCGTTCCTCCCACCACGACGGCAGCGGAAAGGATGAGCAGGTTCTTGATGATGTACTGGCCCTCCATGGTGGGCTGCCACGGAAAGCCACCTGCCTGGAAGGTCACCTCGGGGAGGACGACCAGGGGCAGGAACGTCCCTCCCATCTGGAGCATCAGGAGCCCGATGGCCAGACGGGTCGTGGGCCGGAAGAGGAAGCAGACCCCGATGAGCACCTCCCACCAGCCTATGAGGGCCAGCCACTGACCGGGCTCCAGGACTGGAAGCCAGTCGACGGTGGCCAGGAGGAGGGGCTCTGCCGGCGACATCCCCAACGGCTTGAGCAGGCCGAACCAGACGAAGATGACGGCCAGCGAGATCCGGAGGAACGGGATCCCCCACCTGTACATGAATCGGGCAATGCGCCGGTCCAGCTCGTTGATGGCCTTGGGCATGCCTCCAAACTACATGCGGGCACGTCTTTGCACTACTCGCGAACAGGGAGGCCATCTCCCGGGGCACACCAGCCACTGGTCCGAGGGAGGAAGCTTCGTCACCTTGAACCGGACCCGCGGTGAACCGCCTGTTTGCCCCTCCTCGAACGAATTGCCTTCCATGATCGATCCCGCCACCGCCCCCTCCGACCCCATCCGGGCCCCCCGGGGACCGGAACGCCGCTGCCGGAGCTGGGCCGCCGAGGGTGCCCTCCGGCTCCTCATGAACAACCTGGACCGGGAGGTGGCGGAGGACCCGGACCGGCTGGTGGTCTACGGGGGACGGGGTCGGGCTGCCCGCTCCTGGCCGGCCTTCCACGCCCTGGTCCGCGAGCTGGAGCGGCTGGCACCCGACGAAACCCTCCTGGTCCAGTCCGGGAAGCCCGTAGGGGTGGTCCGCACCACCCCGGACAGCCCCCGGGTCCTCATTGCCAACTCGAACCTCGTGCCCCACTGGGCCACCCGGGAGACCTTCGACCGGCTGGAGCGCGAGGGGCTCATGATGTACGGGCAGATGACGGCCGGGTCCTGGATCTACATCGGCACGCAGGGCATCCTGCAGGGCACCTTCGAGACCTTCGCCGAATGCGCCCGCCAGCAGTTCGGGGGAGACCTTCGGGGTCGCCTGGTGGTCACGGCGGGCTGCGGGGGGATGGGCGGGGCCCAGCCCCTCTCCGTGACGATGAACGGCGGGGTCTGCCTGGTGGCCGACGTGGATCCTGCCCGTCTGGAGCGACGGGAGCGGGACGGGTACCTGGACCAGGTGGCCCCCGACCTGGACCGCGCCCTGGCCGCCGCCGGCGAGCTCACCCAGGCAGGAGCCGCCCGGAGCATCGGGGTGGAGACGAACGCAGTGGAGCTCCTGGAGGCCCTGGTGGAGCGGGGGATCACCCCCGACGTCCTCACGGACCAGACCTCTGCCCACGATCCGCTGGAGGGCTACGTCCCCCGGGGGATGGGGCTCGGGGCGGCCCGCGAACTCCGGACCTTGGACCCCGACGCCTACCTGGAGCGCTCCCTGGACACCATGGCGGAGCACGTCCGCCTCATGTGCACCCTGGCGGAGCGCGGGGCGGTCACCTTCGACTACGGGAACAACCTCCGACAGCAGGCCTTCGAGCGAGGGGTGGAGGAGGCCTTCTCCTTCCCGGGCTTCGTCCCGGCCTTCATCCGGCCCCAGTTCTGCCGGGGCCGGGGCCCGTTCCGCTGGGTGGCCCTCTCCGGCGACCCGGCAGACATCTACCGGACGGACCGGGCCCTCCTGGAGCTCTTTCCCGGCGACGAGGGGCTCCGGCGTTGGCTCCTCTCCTGCCACGAGGACCCGGACGCCCTCCTTGCCGGTCGGTATGAGGACTGCCACCCGGCCTTCGGCTTCCAGGGCCTCCCGGCCCGGATCTGCTGGCTGGGGCTGGGCGAGCGCGACCGCGCCGGGGTGCGCTTCAACGAGATGGTGGCCGACGGCCGCCTCTCGGCCCCGGTGGCCATCGGCCGGGACCACCTGGACTCGGGCTCCGTGGCCTCCCCCAACCGGGAGACGGAGGCCATGAAGGACGGCTCCGACGCGGTGAGCGACTGGCCCCTCCTGAACGCCATGGTGAATGTGGCCAGCGGTGCCTCCTGGGTGAGCTTCCACCACGGGGGCGGCGTGGGGATCGGGTTCTCCCAGCACGCCGGGCAGGTGGTGGTGGCCGACGGTTCGCCGGAGGCCGGAGAGCGGGTCCGCCGGGTCCTGGTGAACGACCCCCTCACCGGCGTGATCCGTCACGTGGATGCCGGCTACGACGAGGCCCGGGACTGCGCCCGGGAACAGGACGTCCGCATCCCCATGAGCATCCCCAGGCGCATCCCCGAGGAGGACGCCCCATGACCTTCCAGAACCTCCCCCTGGCCCCGCCCCGGTGGCCCACCCTCTCCGGCGATCCCCGCGACCTGGGGGACGGACGCTTCGCCTCCACCATTCGGACCGATTCGCCGGAGGGCTGCCAGGTGGCCCTGGTGGGCCTCCCCGACGACCTGGGGGTGCGCCTGAACGGAGGGCGCCCCGGCGCGGCCCGGGGGCCCCACGCCTTCCGCACCGCGTGGGCGGGCTACGGGGCCCGAAGCCCCCTGGCCGGCGAGCTCCCCCGGGTCATGGACGTGGGGAACGTCCTCCCCGGCGACTCCCTGAAGGAGACCCACGACCGGGTGACCCGGGTCACTCGCCGCATCCTGGAGGTGGGCCTCCTCCCCATTGCAGTGGGCGGGGGCCACGACCTCACCTTCCCCTTCGTGCGGGCGCTGGCCGAGCAGACGCCGGAGCCCCTGGGCGGGGTCTACCTGGACGCCCACCTGGATGTCCGTTCCGAGCCGGGCTCCGGGATGCCCTTCCGGGCCCTGGTGGAGGAGTGCGGCGTGGCCCACCTCCACGTCTTCGGCCTGGACCCCTTCTCCAACTCCGCCGAGCACCGGGCCTGGTTCGCGGAGCATGGCGGCACGGTGGACGGCTTCGACCCCCTGGGCCCCTGGCCGGAGGGCCCCCTCTTCGCCAGCCTGGACCTGGACGCCATCGACCAGGCCCACGCCCCCGGGGTGAGTGCCATGAACCCCGCCGGCTGGTCCTCCAGGGAGGCCGCCTCCTGGGCCCGGGCGGCAGGGCGCGCCAGGGGGGTCCGGGCCTTCGACGTCATGGAGCTGGCCCCCGAGCTGGACCCCGACGGCCGCACCGCCCGCCTGGCCGTGCGCCTGGTCCTCGCGTTCCTGCAGGGCCTCTCCCTCCGCCCGACCTCTCCCTGACCACCGGCCCGCTCCCATGGACCTCCTCGTCCGAAACGCCCGCGTCGTCACCGCTCCGAGCTCGCTGGCCGGTACCTCCCCCCAGTGGCTCCGGGGCCCCGAGCTGGGCCGACTCCACATCCTGGAGGCCCACGACGTGGCCATCCGGGGCGACCGCATCGCCGCCATCGGCCCGGAGCTCGAGGCCGGGCCAAACACCCGCATCCTGGACGCCCGGGACCGGGTCCTCCTCCCGGGCTTCGTGGACGCCCACACCCACGCCTGCTGGGCCGGCACACGCCTGGATGAGTGGGAGCAGAAGCTAAAGGGCGCGACGTACCAGGAACTCCTGGCCGCCGGCGGCGGGATCATGGCCACCGTCCGCGCCGTCCGGGAGGCCTCCGAGGACGAGCTCCTGGACGCACTCCTGGACCGTCTGGACTGGGCCCTGGCCGAGGGCACCACCACCATGGAGGTCAAGAGCGGCTACGGCCTCCACCCGGACCACGAGCTCAAGATGCTCCGGGCCATCCACCGCGCCGGCCACACCTGGCCCGGACGGGTCGTGGCCACCGCCTGCATCGGCCACGCCCTGGACCCCGATGTCCCGGACTTTCCCCGGGTGGTGACGGAGAAGCACCTCCCCCGCATCACGGAGGCCTTCCCCGGCGTGACCATCGATGCGTACTGCGAGGAGGGCGCCTGGAGCGTGGCCCAGACCACCTCCCTCCTGGTGGCCGCCATCGCCGCCGGGCACCCCGTCCGGGTCCACGCGGACCAGTTCACCTCTCTGGGCATGCTCCGGGAGGCCATCCGGCTGGGGGCCCGCTCCGTGGACCACCTGGAGGCCACCCCGCCGGCCGAACTGGAGCGCCTGGCGGCCAGCGACACCGCCGGGGTCATGCTCCCCGTTTCGGGCTTCCACCTGGATGACCGCTGGGCCGACGGCCGCCGCTTCGTCGATGCCGGGGGCGCGCTGGTGGTGGCCACGAACTGGAACCCGGGCTCGGCCCCCTCCCCCTCCATCCCCCTGGCCATGGCCCTGGCCGTGCGGAAGCTGGGCCTCACCCCCCACGAGGCCCTGGCGGCCGTCACCGCCAACGCCGCCTGCCTCCTGGGGCTGGACGACGCCGGCCGCATCGCCCCCGGCGCCCGGGCCGACCTCGTCCTCCTCCGCCACACGGACGAACGGGAGCTGGCCCACACGGTGGGGGGATCACCGGTGGCTGCCGTGATCTGCGGCGGTCAGCTGCGGGAGGGGTGACACCCCCGAAGTTCCGCTGGAGCGGGTCCACCGGAACCGAACGACCGCCTCGGGGCGTTCCCCAGACGAGCCAGTCCACCCACCCACTCCGAGGCCCCATGGCGAACCAGACCCCAGCCGAATTCCAGAGGCAGCTCTGCGAAGAGAACCCCCACGACCACTCGGACCTCTCCGCCCTCTTCCTGAACTGCACCCTGAAGCCCTCGCCCCAGACCTCCCATACCCGGGGGCTCATCGACGTGTCGGCGGGGATCATGGAGGCCAACGATGTGTCCGTCGAGGTGCTGCGGCCGGTGGACCACCCGGTGGCACACGGCGTCTATCCCGACATGACCGAACACGGCTGGAACGAGGACGCCTGGCCCGCCATCCAGAAGAAGGTCATGGCCGCCGACATCCTGGTCCTGGGGACCCCCATCTGGCTGGGCGAGAAGTCCTCGGTCTGCACCCAGGTGGTGGATCGGGGAGGCGGGCCCCGGGCCCCTCCTACCTGGACGCCGAGTCCGGTGGCCCCTCCAACGACTTCACCCAGCGAAACACCACCTTCATGACCTGGAACCTGCTCCACCTGGCCCGGATGATGAAGGATGCCGGAGGCATTCCCGCCCATGGGAACCAGCGCGCCGCATGGGAAGCCGGGTGCCGGTTCGACCATCCCAATCCGGAGTATCGCTGACACGGCCGCTCACCGGGCCGGCCCCCCGGATCCCCCCGGGCGGTCGGGACGCTCCCGCCGATCCGGCCGCCGGGAGAACTCGGGCGCGTCCTCCAGGTGGGGGGCGAACCGGTTGTAGACCCATGTGACCCCCACCGCAAAGAGGGCGGCCAGCACCCCCAGGGCGGCGTTGAGAAATGGGGGCCCGGCCAGCGCCAGCCGGATCAGGACCGTGCTCACCGCGAAACCCGAGTTCCGGAAGAGGATCCGGTAGTCGGGGTTGAACTGGAGGGACACCAGCACCATGAGCACGTCGGTGAAGATGAAGAGGGTGAACACGGCATTGAAGAACGAGATGACCTCCCTCTCGGTGACCAGCTGGTGCACCCCGAACAGAGCAATGGCCAGGATGCCCGTCTGCAGGAGGATCGCCACGGCCTTCTTGCTCCGGATGAACTCTTCCTGTTCGTCCTCCGAGTCCACGATGGGCCGGTGCCGCTGCATGGCGTAGTACCAGCCCACGATCCCGAAAATGAAGAGCGCCCCGAAGGCATCGGCCAGGATGTGGGCCACGGGCCCCTCGATGCTCTCCCACGCAATGGGCGTGTCGAACTCCTGCAGCTCGGTGAAGGACTTCCGGAGGAGGATCAGCGAGAAGATCTCCAGCTGCTTCCCCGCCGCCCTCGCCACCGAGTCCACCAGGCCGAACGCCAGCCCGATGACCTCAAGCACCAGGAAGGCGGTGAACGCCGCATTGATGGCAAAGAACCGGCTTTCGGGGACGATGGCGGCCACCCCCTCGGGCAGCCATCCCAGCCGCCCGGCCTCCACCAGGAGGAGCGCACCCACGAAGACCACCACCAGCGAGCCCCCGTAGCCCCCGCTCTCCACCCACCTCTCCCAGCGGCGCTCGAGCCATCCCCAGACCCCGTCCACCCCCCGCCCCAGCGGCCCGGGCTGTGCAGCAGACCCGCCGGCCGCGATCTTTCCCCTGCCCGTCCCCCCCACAACCGCCCCCCTTTCCGATGCCCAATCCGGACATGACCGCCAACGCCACCCCTGCCGGCCGCCGTCCTCCTCCGCCCCACCCAGTTTCGGGCCGACGGT
>REBX01000113.1 GCA_007692505.1 Gemmatimonadales bacterium
CACCACGGTGGTGATCCCCTGCGCCACCAGACTGGGTGCGGCCCGGGTCCACGCGTCGTCCGTGGTGAAGGACGCATGGGAATGGATGTCGATGAAGCCCGGCGCCACGACCCTCCCGGCCACGTCCAGGGTGTCCCGGGCCTGCACCTCCGCCAGTCGCCCCACCGCCACGATGCGCCCGTCCCGCACCCCCACGTCGGCGCGGAAGGCGGGGTTCCCCGTGCCGTCCAGGACGTGCCCGCCCCGGAGGAGGAGGTCCAGGGTCTCGGTCGGGTTCATGGCTTCGGAGGCGTTCCCCGGCTCCCCGGGGACTTGGGCCGGACCGACCCCCGACAGGGCAGGAAGGAGGACCAGGAACGGAAGGACGAGCCAGGCAGGGACGAGGCGCATGATGGGGCAGCGGGGCTCAGGTGGACGAGGGACCGGACCCGGGGGCATCGAGTCGAGCTTTCCCCACGGGGTCCGACGCCTCATGTTGCCCCCGAATCCACCGGAATCGCAACCGGGTCGAGGTCCGCACCCTCCCTCCCACCGGTCGCCGCTCCCCCCAGCCCCCTCAGCAGGAGGCCCGCCCGTGCTCATGTCCCGTTCCCGCCGTCCCGGACCCCGCCCCACTGACGCGCCCTCCGCCCCGACTTCGGGCCCGGCTGCCCGGGTACGGGCCCTCCTCCCGGCCGTCTTCGCGCCGCTGGCGGTGGTCCTGGCCCTGGCGGCCTGCGAGGCCCCGGCCCCCCATCCCCTTGAGGAGACCCGAGCCTGGCCCGGCGCGGAGTGGGAGGCGTGGGAGCAGCCGGAGGACGGCGGGTTCACGGCGGAGGGGATCACCCGCATGGAGGCGGCGCTGGAGGAGCTCGACACCTCGTCCATGAAGGTGGTCACCGCAGGTCGGGTGGCCTTCGAATACGGCGACGTGACCGAGGTCAGCTACCTGGCCTCCGTGCGGAAGAGCATCCTGGCCATCCTCTACGGGATCCATGAGGACCGGGGCAACCTGGACCTGGACCGGACGCTGGAGGAGCTGGACATGGACGATGTCCGGGGGCTGACGGAGGCGGAGCGGCAGGCCACGAACCGGCACCTGGTGGAGTCGCGCTCGGGGGTGTACCACCCGGCCTCGAACCCCGGCGACAACCTGGCGGATGCGCCGGAGCCCGGGAGCCAGGCACCGGGGAGCTACTACCTCTATTCGAACTGGGACTTCAATGCGGCGGGGACCGCCTTCGAGGTGCAGACGGGGCTGGACCTCTTCGATGCCCTGGAGGCAGATCTGGCGGAGCCGCTGGGATTCCGGGACTTCGACCGGGAGCGGCACCGGAAGGGGGGCGACATGGAGCGCTCCGTGCACCCGTCCTACCACATGCACATCTCCACCCGGGACAAGGCGCGGATCGGGCTCCTCATGCTCCGGGAGGGGGAGTGGGACGGCGAGGAGGTGGTGTCGGAGCGGGCGGCCCGGGAAATGACCTCGGTCATAACACCGGTGACGGAGATGAACCCCGCCGCCCGCCGGGACGGGCCCCACGGATACGGCCACATGTGGTGGGTCTGGGACGGCGATGCGGCGCAGGGTCCCTTCGAGGGGGCGTATGCCGGGGTGGGTGCAGTGGGGCAGTACATCGTGGTCCTCCCGGCGCTGGACATGGTGGTCGTGCACAAGACCGTGCCCGGGCAGGGGAGGGGGGTGGCCCACGGCGACTTCTGGGAGGTGCTGGACGTGGTGGTGGACGCCTGGTGCGGGACGGAGTGCGAGTCGGCGGACGCGGGGTGAGAGGAGGGTGACCGGGCAGGGGACGGGCAGGTGCGGGCAGGTACAGACCAAGGGGTGCGAGCCGTCCTCCCGCCTTGCGCCGGGCCCGGGGGACACGCCATCCTCCCGGCGGTGCACGTGTCCCACTCCCATGGACGGCCCCATGGTCGTCCCCACCGTCTGGAGCCTTCCTGCCATGACCCTTTCTTCTCTGCTCTGCCACCTTCCCCGGGCCCGCATGAGGGCCCTCCTCCCGGCCGCCGCGGTCTCCGGGCTCCTCCTGGCAAGCTCGCTGGCCGGGGCCGGCGCGCTTTCGGCGCAGGACGCGCCCACGGCTCACGACCAGTTCTGGGCGAACTTGCAGGCCCTCTGCGAGACGGCGGTGGAGGGGGAGCTCCTGCAGGCCCCCGACGAGCAGATCACCCCGGACCAGCGCCTGGTGGTCCACTTCTGGGAGTGCGGCGACACTGAAATCCGCTTCCCCCTCCACGTGGACGACAATCGCTCCCGGACCTGGGTGTTCATCCGCCACGACGACCACCTGGAGCTCCGCCACGACCACCGGTACGAGGACGGCTCGGAGGAGTCCAACACCTGGTACGGCGACACCACCATCGAGGAGGGCTCCGCCACCCGGCAGGAGTTCGCCACCCGGCGGGGCGAGATGTGGAGTGGCTGGGCCGTGGAGATCGAGCCCGGAGTCCACTTCACCTACGGCACCATGAGGAACGGCGAGTTCCGCCACCACCTCCGCTTCGAGCTGGACAACGAGGTGGACATCCCGCCGCCCCACTGGGGCCACGAGGTGCGGCCCTCCCAGCGCCCCACGCCGGACGGGCGCTGACGTACGGTCTCCAGAGGGCGCGCTCTGACGGGCGGGTCCTGACGGACGAGGGAACCCGAAGGAGAAGGCCCGAAGGGCGGGGTGGATCCCTGGAGGGGGGTTCGGGGTGACAGAGGGCTGTACGTGGCCCATCTGATCCCCCGAACCCCCTTTTTACATGGCTCGGTCCATCTCGCCCGACCTGCTGGAGGCCGCCGGCCGCTTCCTGGCGGCCCACCCGACGGCGTCCAACCTGGACCTCCTCCGCTTCCTCACCGCCTCCCGGGGTGAGGTCGCAGTTCGGGGGATCGCCATCAACCGGGTGCGTGCCCTCATCCGGGAGCCCGCCCTCCAGTGGCTCCGTGAGGAACGGGAGCGAGCAAGGGCAGGGGCAGGGGCGGAGCCCATGTCGTCGAAGAACGGTGCCTTGCGGCCGGCCCCTCCAACCTCACCGGCCCCCGAGTCCGCCATCCGGTCCGCCCGGGCCCGAAGCAAGGCCCGGCCCAGCCAGCCGGTCCACTCCGGCCCCGACCCGGCCCGGGTGGAGGAAGCGCTGGTGGAGGCCTTCACCCTGGGCGCCGAGTGCCGGACCCGGGGTGACCTGGTGAGGGCCTGGGCGCGGCTGGAACGACTTCGTACGAAACTCGTTTAACACCTCCGCCACTTCGGGCATCTCCCTACTTGTAGCGGTTTCCCCCCAAAGAATCTCCCACAAGCGTACTCGGCCCCAGGGCCGTCGTGGAGGACGTGTGCTCCCCAGATGACACGACAGCCCAAGCCCCGCCTGGGTGCCCTCCTGGGCGCTGCTGCTGCGGCCAGCCTGTTTCTCGTCCTGGCCGTGACGCTGAGCGGTCTTGACGCCCGCACCGGTCTCGGCTCCCTTGGCGATGTCCTCATGTCCCTGGGACTGTTCATCGCAGCAACGACCCTCCTCGCGGCCATCCTCCTGGGAGCAGTTCGCCTCTTCTCGGGGCGCCCCGGTGCATTCGTCATCGTCCTGGGTTCAGGCGGAGCTGCCGCCTACCTCCTGGTGTCCGGGCGGACCGCCATGTGGCCCGAAGCCGCGGCGTTCACCCTGGCCGTGGTCCTCGTCCTCTGGGTCGGCTGGGCCGTGGGGAGCCTGGTACATGAGGTCCTCCTGGGCCGACAGCCCCCCCGAGGCAGTCGGGTGCGCCGGCGGACCGTGGTCAATGTACTCCTCTCCGGCGTCGTCCTGGTCCTGGTCCCGGCCGGCCTCTGGTCCCTCCACGCCAGGGGAGCCCCCACCACAACCCATCTCCCCGCAGAACGAAACTCCCTACTGGCCGGACTCCCCAACCCCGCAGCCCAGGGCTCCCACCAGGTTTCCCAGTTCCGCTACGGCAGCGGCCCCGATGCACGGGGGCAGGTATACGGAGACGAGGCGGACTTCCCTAGCCCCACCCTGGACCTGCGCCCCCTGCTGCCCGACTTCCGGGGACTGCAGGCCCGACTCCACGCCTCCTACTGGGGCTTCGGGCTGGACGAGGTTCCCCTGAACGCCCGGATCCACATGCCGGAGGACCCTGCGGGGCCAGTCCCGGTGGTCGTCCTCATCCATGGGGTGGAAATGGACAGCAATTACTCCGAGGAGGGATTCGACTACCTGGCCCGGAGCCTGGCCTCCCGGGGGAGTGCGGTGGTCTCGGTGGACATGAACTTCCTGGACTACCCGCACATCGCCGACCAAGCCGCCGAGATGCCCGTGCGGGCCTGGCTTGCCCTGGAACACCTCCGGTTCCTCTCCGAGTGGCAGGAGGCCGGCCTGGACCCCTGGACCCAGCACCTGGACCTGGACAGGATCGTCCTGGTGGGCCACTCCAGGGGTGGGGAAACGGCCGCCCTGGCAGCCATCCTGTCCCGGCTGCAGCGATATCCGCCCAACGCCGCCATCCCCCTCTCCTTCGGGTTCGGCATTCGAGGGGTGGTGGCGCTGGCGCCCACGGACCAGTTCTGGCGCCCGGGGGACGAGGCGAGCCGCCTCGAGGACGTGAGTTACCTGGTGGTGCACGGCTCCCACGACGCGGACCTCTCCTCGTTCATGGGTGCCGCCCAGTGGCAGCGGGTCCGGATTCCCCGTGGCTCGGAATCATTCAAGGCCTCGGTGTATGTGGCCGGGGCGAACCATTCGGCCTTCACCCGGACCGGGCGCCTCCGGGACCTGCGGGGCCTCATGGGACTCCTCCTGAACCAGGAGGGACTCATGCCTGCCGGTCGCCAGCAGGAGCTGACCCAGACCCTGGTGTCAGCCTTCGTGGAGGTGACGGTGAAGGACCGGTGGGAATACCGTCCAATTTTCTCCGACCCCCTCTCCGGCCTGCCCTGGCTCCCGCCCACCGAGTACGTGACCCGCTTCGAGGACGGCTTCACGGAGACCGTGGCCACGTTCGAGGAGGACGTGGATCCGTCCTCGGCCACCCTGGAGGGGGCCACGATCGAGGGCCGGAACTTCCAGGTCTGGCGGGAGGAGAGACTCCGGCTCCGTAACGACCGTCAGCCCTCGCAGGAAACCCGCGTAGTCCGGCTCCAGTGGAACCACACCGGCCCGGCGACATCGCTGCCGGTCTGGGAGATCCAGCTCCCCGACCCCCTCCCCGAGGGCCTGGTGGATGGAGATTCGCGACTCCGTTTCGGCCTGGGGCATCAGGCATCGGCCCTGGGGGTCCCGGACTTCTCGGTGGAACTCCAGGACACCTCCGGCCAGACCGCCAGGCTCCGGGTCGGAGCCTGGGCCCCACGGTCCCCACAGGACTTCCCCCAGCTGTGGCGATGGAGGTTCCTGGACGCCTTCCTCACAGGCCCCGCCGAAGAGGTCCTCCAGGACTACGAGATCCCCCTGGCCGCCTTTCTGGAGGCGAACCCCGAGCTGGACCCCGAGTCCGTCGGGTGGATCCGCCTGGTGTTCGACCAGACCCCCGCCGGGACGATCCTCCTGGACGACGTGAGCTTCCGCCGTCTGCCCGGACCTTGGCCGGATCCAGGCCGGTGACCCGTCCGGGGAACCCGCCGGGACGCTCCAGCTACCGCCCTGCCACGATCCCTTCACGGCGTGGGTCCGCCCCCCCCAGGAGCCAGCCGTCGGGCCCCCGCATGATGGAATGCACCCCGCTGGCCAGCCCCTGCTGGCGCACGTCGTGGCCCCGGGCCTCCAGCGCCTCCCGGAAGGAGGTGGGGAACCGACCCGACTCCAGGAGGACCGCCGGCGAGTTGTAGACGGCAAAGTTGGGCAGGTCGGTGGCCGCCTGGGGGTGGAGGTCCCACTGGAGCATCCCCAGGAGGGACTGGGCCGTGTAGTGGATGATGGCCGCGCCCCCGGGCGAGCCCGTGGCGGCCAGGAAGGAGCCGTCGCCCGAGTCCAGCACCAGGGTGGGCGACATGCTGGAGCGGGGGCGCTTCCCACCCTCCACCCGGTTCGCGATGCGGGGTTCGCCCACCGGCGCCGGCACCCGGGCGAAGTCGGTGAGCTCGTTGTTCAGGAGGAAGCCCCCCTCCAGCCCCGTCCCCCCATCGCTCATGATCCGGCTGCCCAACCCCTGTTCGATGGTCATGGTCATGGCCACGGCCCGGCCCTCGCCATCCACGATGCTCAGGTGGCTCGTGCCCCCCTCCTCCTGCCATGGGTGAGGGCTCCAGGCCAGCTCCGTCCCACCGGGCTGGCCGGGCTCCGCCGTGCCCATGGAGGCATCCCCCACCAGCTCGGCCCGCCGAGCCAGGTAGCCTTCGTCCAGGAGGGACGTCCAGCTCCCCGCCGGCGCCGCCACGAAGTCCGGGTCCCCCACGTACTCGTCCCGGTCTGCCCAGGCCAGTCGGGAGGCCTCGGCGTAGAGGTGCATCCACTCCGGGCCTGGCAGCCCGTCCTCGGCCAGGGCGGCATCGCCTCCCTCCAGCGCCTCCAGGATCCCAAGGATTTGCGCCACTGCCAGATGTCCGGAGGACGGAGGCGGGAAGCCGCACACCGTGGCCCCCAGCAGGGGGGAGCAGATGGGATCCACCTCCACGGGGAGCTCCGGGTACGCCGCCAGGTCCTCCAGCACCATGAGGCCCGGACGCTCCCCGTGCCCCTGCACCCGGTCCACGATGTCCGCTGCGATGTGGCCCCGGTAGAAGGGCTCGACGCCCTCCTCGGCCACGATCTCCAGCACCTGGGCCAGGGCGGGGTTCCGGAGGAGGTGGCCGGGCGGGTGGGCGTTCCCCTCCTCGTCGAACCAGAAGGCCCCTCCGATGGGGTCCCTCCGAAGGGCATCGTCGCCGTCCACGATGGCGTGGAGGCGGGGGCTGATCTCGAAGCCCTCCCGGGCCAGGATGATGGCGGGCTGGAAGAGCTCGGCCCAGTTCAGGCGCCCGTGGCGCAGGTGGGCCACCTGGAGCATGGCAAGGGTCCCGGGGACGCCCACCGACCGTCCGCTGGCCACCGCATCGCCGAAGGGCAAGGGCTCGCCGTCGTCGTCCAGAAAGAGGTCCTCGTCGGCAGCCGCAGGTGCGGTCTCCCGACCGTTGAAGGCCGTCACCTGTCCGTCCTCGAGGTGGAGGAGGAAGGCCCCACCGCCGATCCCGCTGGACTGGGGCTCCACCAGGGTGAGGACCATCTGGACGGCGATGGCCGCATCCACCGCCGTGCCCCCTGCCTCCAGGATCTGGTGCCCCGCATCGGCCGCCAGGGGGTGGGCCGCCGCCACCGCCCACTCCTGGTGGGTCCAGCCGGGCTTCTCGGTGTAGCCGGTGGAGATCTCCGGCTGGGGCGGAACCTGGTATCCGGCCCGCTCCACGGCCTCGTCGGCTGCCTCACACCCCGAGACCCCCGTCATCGCCGAGGCCACAAGGAGCGTCAGGACCGCGCCAGCCCGCCCTGGTCCGCCGGGACCCCGTCGCCTGCAGGGGATCCTCCGGGGAAGGGCGCTGGACATCGGGGGGGAAGGTCGGATGGAGAGGGCCATGACTGGGCTGGGGAGGTGGGGGACAGGGGTTGCCGGGATCCGAAGGGACTCGGGCGAGACAGGCCTCCGGGGACCTTATCCGGCCATGGGGATGGGAGCAAGACTCGTGGAGGTGCATGCAGGGCCCCACGGGGCTGTCCGGGCAGCGGCACCGGCTCCTTGCCTTGCTCCGAGACCGATGTGAGGAACATCACCTTACCGGACGACGCGCTCCATGCCGTGCTGGACGAGGGGGCGGGTCCCCCCGTAGACTGACCTGCAATGACCACTCATACAGCACCCGATACACCGAGGACAGATTCCCCCCGGGAACCCGAGGGAGCAGTGGATCCCTCTGCCGCGGAGGGACGACGCTGGCGGATTCCACCACCGGTGCTGAGGGGCCCCAGGGACCCGGGTCCGGAGGGACTCATGATCCTGGAGGAATTCGGGGGCGCCCGGGGAATCGCCCTCTGGCGCCAACTCCGGAGCATCCTTTCGTGGGTGCGGGCCGATGGTCCGAACGAACGGCGGTCCCTCACCTCCCTGGAGCGAACCCGGGCCCGGCGGCGCCTCCTGGAACCACTGGAGGGCCCGCTGCCGGCCTCCCTCCTGGAGGCCCTCCTTCACCTCCCGCCGGGTCCTGCGGCCAGGCCCCCGTCGGAGATCGCCGACGCCTGCGAGGCAGTGGCGGCCTGGGCCGAAGAGCAATGCGGTCTCCACACGGCACTGGAGTACCGACAGGCTGCTGCCCTACTGGAGCCCGACAGTGCCCCACGGGCCCTGGCCATGTTCGCCAGTGCCCGGGCCCTGGCGCAGTTCTCCCGGGCCGAGGCCTGGTTCCATCGGGTGGTAGGGCTCTCCCGGAGGTCCTCCGACTGGCAGGTCTACATCGAGGCCTATCTGGCCCACGGGACAATGGTCCTCCGCATGGGTCGGCTGGACCAGGCCCGCCGGAGCTTCCTGAAGGCCCTCCGTCGATCCCGCCGGGAAGGCCTCCACCTGCAGGCAGGGATCTCGCTCCAGCGACTCCTGGTGGCGGACTATCGGGATGGGCGGGAGGATCGAGGCGACGAGCGGGGAGCCCAGGTGCTGGAGCGGCTCGAGGACGAGCCCTCCCACCTTCGTGAGCTGGCGGAGGAGCTGGCCTTCGCCTGGCTGGACCACGGGGACCACGCCCCGGCGGCCCGGCTCCTGGATGGACTCACCGAGCGTCGCATCCGCCCCGGACGGAGCGGGATCACCGGGTCCCTGGCCCGGGCCCGGGCCACCCTGGGGGACCGGGAGGGGTTCCGGGATGCCCGGCTGCGCCTGGAGCGCCTCCCCGACGACCTGGAGCTGGCCTCCGCGTGGCTGGACGTGGCCTGGGGTGCCGTACTCCTGGGAGACGACGACGCCATGGAGGACGCCCTGGCCCGGGCCTGCACCGTGGCCCGCCACCGCTGGTACGGCTGGATCCGGCGGGGGGCAGAGTCCGTCCGCCGAGCCCGGACCGGGGAGCTCCCCGCACCCGAGCTCCCTGCACCGGCCCCGGCCCGGACGGAGCGGCGGATGGAGCTGGCCCGACGGATCCTGGACGCCCTGGAAGGGGACTCCGGTCCGGAGAGGAAAATGGGCCGGGTCAGTTCAGGCCCAGTTCCACCGCCAACGCGTCGACCTGGGCCCGGATCCGATCCGCATTCTCGGGCCCCATGCGGATGAGGGCCTTCTGTGCCCCGGGGAGGGCCTCCAGCTCCGGATCCGCGAACTCCCAGATCCCCTCCACCAGGACGACCTCCGGTGGGTCCCGGGGAATCTCCGCGTCCCGAAGGGTGTTGAGGGCCCGGGCCAGTGCGTGGTCAAAGCTCATGTCCGGGATCCCGCGGGCTTCCCAGGCCTCCTCGATGAGGGGCCGGAGCTGCCGGTGGAGACGGACAGTCCCCTCCACGTCCAGAGAGGCGAAGGTCTCCGCCAGGAGGTTCCACCGCTGGTAGCTCTCCGGGTCGATGGTCTGCCGATCTCCCGAGCCCGATCGGACCCGGAAATCCTCCTCGGGACGGAGGAACTCCACGTGCTCCAGAGGGCTCGAGCCCCCGGCCAGGTCCAGGACCACGGACACGTACCGGTCGATGAGGCCGTCGGTGACGAGCCAACGGGCCAGCTGTGGGTGGGACGAGAGGCCCGCCACCAGGTCCCGGACGAAGGCATCGCTCCCCTCCAGCTCCGGCAGATCCAGGGGCTCCACATCGGTGCCGGGAGCGATCTCCGGGAAGGTGTCGTCGGCAACCGTGTCGGCGGGGAAGTCCGGGAGGTCCCGGTCCGGCCCGGGCTCGGGTCCCGAACGGAGCCCGTACCAGGCGATGATGCCCACCACCAGGATCACGGCGATGACGGCGGCCCAGAGGGGGCCCTTGGGCGTTGACGACCTGCGGCTGCGGTAATCCACCGATCCAGGCTCCGCGTTGGAGATGAGTTCGTAGTTGGAGACAAGTCCGTCGTTGGCGTGGGCAGGAACCGAACTCCCCGGACCTGCGCCAGGTTTTCATCGACTGCGTCCTACCCCGGACCCGCTCCCGGGGAGCCCGACACCTGGACGGTGCGGCGGGCCCGGGCACTCCGCCCGTCCCCTGTCTGCACCCGGAGCTCCAGGAGATGCATCCCCTCCCGGAGCTCGGGAACACTGGGCCTGAGGGAACGGGCCAGGAACGAGGGAGGGCGGGGCCCACCCGTGGTCTCCGCCCCGGAGGGCTCCGGACCCCAATCCGTCCAGGAGACCTCCAGGGCCGAGCCCGGACCCACCAGCCGCAGGGCACGCCCCAGCCGGCGCAGGCGCCCTGCATCCACCTCCTCCATGACCAGGGTCATGCGGACCTCCTCCCCCGGGGCCAGTCCGTGGACCTCCCAGTGGATCCCGGTGGGTCGGCCCCCGGGGTCCAGGTGGAGGCTGGACTGCATCCGGGGCACCACGGCCCGGGCCTCCTCCGGGAGCTCAGGGTCCCAGTGGAAGAGGACCAGGTCCGAGAGCTGGAGGCCCCCGTCCTCAGGGGGAACCGGGAGGCCGAACCTTTCCCGGAAGATCCCGCCCTCCGTCCAGGCCGTGCCGTCCTCCGCGACCTCCGTGCGTCCAGGGAGGGCCTCAAGGCTCAGGAGGCGAGGTGATGCCTCCAGCGCTCCAGACAGACGGACCTCACGGGTGGAGGGGTCGGGCCAGGGAGCCCGGACCACCACCCGCTCCCCGGGGCCGGCGGAGAGGACCATTCCGGCCCGGCCCTCGGGGAGGGAATCCGGGAACCGGCGGTCGTCTGCCGGATCGGGGATCCGGAAGGCTGCATGGACCTCCATGGAGTCGCCCCGGGGGAGGACGGCCACCTGATGGGACTCCAGGGCAGCGGTGGGGGTGACCCCCTCCAGGCGGGCCCCGGGACCACCTGCCCGGGGCCTGGCGTCCCAGCGCCAGTCCCGGGACCGGGCCCCGAAGGGATCGTCCAGCACCTCGCGGGTGGGGAGCCAACTCCGGTTCGGTGCCGACCTCCGGGGAAGGAGGGGATCGCTGGGGACGACCCAGTAACCGGTGTCCTCCCACCCCTCCCGGAGGACGGGGCGGTGATGGTCCATGGGGCAGACGTTCCCCAGCACGTCCAGCTCGTCGTGATGGAGGACCATTCCCACCACCCGGCCCAGGTGCTCCAGCTTCCGGGGGTTCGCCTCCTCCATGTGGGCCGGGTCCGAGAGCCACCAGAGCCGCTCCACCAGCTCCTCCCGCCCCCTGCAGTCCAGCCCGGTCCACCCCCGGGCCGCCTCGCCCTCCAGGAGGTGCCAGGCCTCGTCCAGCCAGGCGCACGCCACGGAGGGGGGCTGGTGCGCCTCCAGCTGCACGGCTGCCCTGTGTGCCCCGTCCCAGTCTCCCACCAGCGTCCCTCGGTAAAGGGCCAGCGCGTGGCACCACCAGCGCTCCGGTGCGCAGGCCTCAATGATCTGGTCCACCTCCTGGAAGCGCTGGAGGAGGAGGCGCTGGGCGATGCGCTGCCTGAGCACCCAGTCATCGCCCGGAATGCCCTCTGCCACGCGGTCCAGCCGTTCCATGGTTGCCCGGTGGGAGCGATTCCGGACGAGGCGGTCCCGGAGTGCGGCCCTCGCCTCTTCGTGGAGAGTCACCGAGTCCACGGGTTGGGCGACGGGTGCGGGAGCCGCCGGCGATGGGATGGAATTCCCGACATTCCCCCCGGGGGAGGGCAAGGCCCCCGCAGAGATGACCCCTGCAGAGATGACCGCGGTCAGGAGCAGGGCGGGGACAACGCGCATCCTCCGGCCCGACCCGTCAGGCCCCGGAGGCGGGTGGCCGGACGTCGGCAGGGGCCTGCCAGACGGTCCGACCCACGAAGAAGGGGCCCAGACGCTCAAGGTAGAGGGAGGTCTGCACGGTTCCCCGCATCTCCTCCACCAGCTTGGAGAGGGGGGAAAGCTCCGGGCCCACCACGGCCACCGTGAAGTCGTTGTCGTGGGTGTCCATGCCGTGGGAGGCCAGGCGGATGTCGTGGGCGGCATCGGCGCGACCGTAGCGGAACCCGATCCGCCCGTGCTCCTTCAGGTGCTGCTTCTGCTCCTCCAGCGGGAGGCGGGAGAATTGGCCGGAACGGCGGAGTGGGTACCAGATGGCCCAGGGCCAGTCCGGATTCGTGGCGGTGCGCCGGGGGCGATGCAGGAGGGTGTCCTCCAGATCGGGCTCGTACCCCAGGCTGTAGGTGCGGCCCACCATGGTGTACATGGGCTTGGGCACCAGGGAGCGGAAGGGCTCGCTGCGGAGCATTTCCCGCCACGGGCCCGCCAGGAAGTCGGGGTCGTCCGACATGCCCAGGACGGCCACGCCGAAGGGGTCGTGGAAGTCCTCGTAGAGGACGGCGGGCATCTGCCGGGTCTCCAGCGCACGGGCCAGGGAGGTCGGGTCGTCGCACCCCCCGAATGCCTGGAGCTGCATGAAGAGACGGCGATCGAGCTTCCGGTCACGGGTTCCGGTCTCGGCGAGTTCCAGCGGGGGCAGGTTCGAGGTATCCATGCCCGAAGGCTACCCCCGGCCGGGCCGGCGATCAAGCGGGGGTGGGGGGGTGCAGGCGGTGGACCCGGCGGGCAGGACGCCCCACATTCCTTCGATGGACCCGGAGAAGGGCACTCCCTCTCTCCACGACCCCGACCCCTCCCCGGAGGCTTCGTGAAGGCACGCTGGACCACGGCGGGCATCCTCGTCGCAACGATCCTGGTGCTGGACCTCTGGACCAAGTCCTGGGCGCTGGCCACCCTGGGGGACGGCCGATCGGACTCCCTCCTGGGGGGGCTCATCCCCCTGAACCTGGCCTTCAACACCGGCGCCGCCTTCGGGATCGGGATCGGGGACGACTCCCGCTGGCTCTTCGTGCCCCTCACCATCGTCGCCGTCGGCTTCCTAGGATGGCTCATCCAGAAGGCGGAGCGGGGAGACCACCTGCGGGTTGTATCTGCTGCCCTGGTGCTCGGCGGTGCGCTGGGGAACCTCTGGGATCGGGTCCGGTGGGACCAGGGTGTGGTGGACTTCATCGGCCCGGTGGACCTTGGCTTCATGCTCTGGCCCATCTTCAACGTGGCGGACATGGCCATCACCACCGGCGCCATCCTCCTGGCCATTTCCCTTTGGCGCGAGGACGCGGGGCAGGATGCCGAAGAGGGTGGGGGGAAGGCACGGGACGGGGGCACTCGGGGAAGCGGAACCCCGGAGAACCGGCGCTCTCCATCGGGGGACGGGAGCGGGGAAGACGAGGTTGCCCCGGGGTCGGCAGCCCGATAGCTTCACTGGCGTGGATCTTGCAATAAATTCCCTCCAGCCCCTTCCACGCCGACCTTGTCTCCCTCCGCCTCCTCTCCGGCGTCCCGCCCCGTCCTGGCGGTCATTCCAGCCCGCCTGGGCTCGAGCCGGCTCCCGGACAAGCCCCTCCACCTCCTCCTGGGGCGCCCCCTGGTGGAGTGGACCTGGCGGCGGGTCTCCGAGATGGATCTCTTCGACAGCGTGGTGGTGGCAACCGACTCTCCCAGGATCGTGGAGGCGTGCCGCAGTGTGGGGGCCCCCGTGGTGCTCACGGATCCGGACCACCCAACGGGGACGGACCGCATTGCAGAGGTGGTGGGCCAGCAGCCCTGGAGCGGGTTCGACCTGGTGGTGAACGTCCAGGGCGACGAGCCCATGGTGGAGGAAGCCCACCTGGAGGCCGCCGTGGAGCTGGTGAGGGGCGGAGGGTGGCCCCTGGCCACCACGGCCACCCCCATCCGCTCCAGGGAGGAGCTGGCGAACCCGGACCGGGTGAAGGCGGTCCGGGGGCGGGACGGACGGGCCCTCTACTTCACCCGGGCCCCGGCGCCCTGGCGGAGGGACGGTCTCCCCACGGACCGGGAGCTGGCGACCGGCCCCTGGCTCCGGCACCTGGGAATCTATGTCTATCGTCGGGAAGCCCTCCTCCGGTGGGTGGACCTGGCCCCCTCGCCCCTGGAGGAAATCGAGCGCCTGGAGCAGCTCCGACCCCTGGAGTCGGGGCTCGCCATGGGCATCGCCGTGGTGGACAGGGCGGCGCCCGGGGTGGACACGCCGGAGGATGTCGTCAGAATGGAGGGGTTGCTCGCCGGCAACCTGCAGACCCCGACCTCGCATCCGAGAACTTCATGACCGAACCGAACCGGAGCACCAAGTACATCTTCGTCACTGGCGGCGTCGTCTCGTCGCTGGGGAAGGGCATCGCCGCAGCCTCGCTGGGGCGACTCCTGAAGGAGCGGGGCCTCCGGGTCACGATCCAGAAGTTCGACCCGTACATCAACGTGGACCCGGGCACCCTCTCTCCCTTCCAGCATGGAGAGGTGTTCGTGACGGACGACGGGGCCGAGACGGACCTGGACCTGGGGCACTACGAGCGCTTCATCGACGAATCCCTCTCCCAGGCGAACAACATTACCACGGGACGGATCTACCAGACCGTGATCACGAAGGAGCGCCGGGGGGACTACCTGGGCTCCACCGTGCAGGTGATCCCCCACATCACCGACGAGATCAAGAACGCCGTGCACCGCCTGGAGGCGGACCACGACGTGGTCATCACCGAGATCGGGGGGACCGTGGGCGACATCGAGTCGCTCCCCTTCCTGGAGGCGATCCGCCAGTTCCGGCAGGAGGTGGGGGCCTCCAACGCCATCTTCATCCACCTCACCCTGATCCCCTACATCGCGGCAGCCGGTGAGCTGAAGACGAAGCCCACCCAGCACTCCGTGCGGGAGCTCATGGAGATCGGGATCCAGCCCCAGGTCCTGATCTGCCGCTCCGAGCATCCCCTGGAGGAGGACCTTCGGCAGAAGATCGCCCTCTTCACCAACGTGGACCGGAAGGGTGTGGTGGAGGCCCTGGACGTGGACTCCATCTACCAGGTGCCCATCGAGTACCGCAGGCAGGGGCTGGACACCTACGTCATGGAGCTCCTGGGGCTCGAGGTGGGCCCGGACCCCGACCTGGAGCGGTGGGAGAAGATGGTGGGGACGATTCGGGCCCCTGGCCGGGGCTCGGTTCGGATCGCGGTGGTGGGGAAGTACACGGAGCTCGTGGACTCGTACAAGTCGGTGCAGGAGGCGCTGATCCACGGCGGGATCGCCCACGACGTGGGCGTGGAGATCGACTGGATCTCATCGGAAGCCCTGGAGGGAGACGGCTCCCTGGAGCGCCTGGAGGCCGCCGACGGCCTCCTCATCCCCGGCGGGTTCGGGGAGCGGGGGATCGACGGGATGCTCCGGGCCATCCGTTGGGCCCGTCAGGAGGAACGTCCCTTCTTCGGGATCTGCCTGGGACTCCAGTGCGCCGTCATCGAATACGCCCGGAACGTGGGGGAGCTGGGCGACTCCCACTCGGCAGAGTTCTCCTCTGCGGCAGCCGACCCGGTGATCTGCCTCATGGACTCCCAGCACAACGTCATCGACAAGGGCGGGACCATGCGGCTCGGGGCCTACCCGGCCCACCTGGTGGAGGGGTCCAGGGCCCGCCGGATCTACGGCCGGGAGCGGATCTCGGAGCGCCACCGCCACCGCTACGAGTTCAACAACCACTACCGGGAGCAGCTGGAGGCGGCGGGCCTCGTGTTCAGCGGGACCTCTCCGGACGGCCACCTGGTGGAGATGATCGAGCTGCCGGACCACCCCTGGTTCGTGGGCTGCCAGTTCCACCCCGAACTCAAGAGCCGACCCACCCGGCCCCACCCCCTCTTTGCCTCCTTCATCGAGGCGGCGGCCCGGCAGACGGGCATCCCGGAGGCCGATGCCCGCGAAGACGCCGGGGCCCGGAATGCCGCCGCAGTGGAGGGCTGAGTCCATGACCGCCTTTCCCGGACGTTTCAGCCTCCTGGCCGGCCCCTGCCTCCTGGAGGACGACGACCTGAACCTCCCGGTGGCGGAGGAGCTCCGTCGGATCTCGGAACGCACCGGTCTTCCCATCGTCTTCAAGGCCTCCTTCGACAAGGCGAACCGCTCCCGCATCGACTCCCCCCGGGGTCCCGGGCTGGAGGAGGGGCTCCGCCGGCTGGAGCGGGTGAAGGACGCCTCGGGCCTGCCGGTGGTCACGGACATCCACGAGCCCGCGCAGGCTGCCGCCGCCGCCCAGGTGGTGGATGTCCTGCAGGTCCCTGCCTTCCTCTGCCGCCAGACGGACCTGGTGGTGGCCGCCGGGGCCACGGGACTGCCCGTGAACGTGAAGAAGGGGCAATGGATGGCGCCCGAGGAGATGGCCGCGGTGGTGGAGAAGATCCGCCACGGGGGCGGCGGGCCGGTGTCCGTCACGGAGCGGGGCACCTTCTTCGGCTACGGGAACCTGGTGGTGGATTTCCGCTCCTTCGCCCGGATCCGCGCGGCCACCGGGTGCCCCGCCGTCTTCGACGGAACCCACTCCGTCCAGCGGCCGGGCCGGGCCGACGGCTCCAGCGGGGGTGACCCGGAGCACATCCCCGACCTGGTCCTGGGCGCAGTGGCCGCCGGGTGCGACCACCTCTTCCTGGAAACCCACCCCGACCCGACCTCTGCCCCCTCCGACGGGTCCAACATGCTCCCCCTGGACCAGGTGGAGCCCCTCCTGGAGCGGGTCCTGGCAGTGCGGGCCGCCCGCGACGGGGGCGACCCATGATGCGCCGCGCCCGGAAACCCTCCACCCGGAAGGACGCTGGGGCCCCTTCGACGGAAGCCCCAGCGAGCCCGCCCGCCGGACGGGAGCGCATCCCCTCCGATCGGGCCCGACGGGTGCGCCTCGTGGTCCTGGACGTGGACGGCGTGCTCACCGACGCCGGGGTCTACATGGGAACGGACGACGAGGGACGGGCGATGGAGCTCAAGCGCTTCGACATCCAGGACGGGCTGGGGATCCGGTTCCTCATGGATGCGGGCATCGACGTGGCCATCGTCTCGGGGCGGGTGTCGGAGGCGACCTCCCGGCGGGCCGCCGAGCTGGGGGTGGAGGCCTGCCACCAGGTGCCGGGGGCCCACAAGCTCCCGGTGGTACGAACCCTCATGGAGGAGCGGGGCCTGGTCTGGGAGGAGGTGGCCATGATGGGTGACGACCTTCCCGACCTCCCGGTCCTCCGCCGTGTAGGACTTCCGGTGGCCGTGGGGAATGCCGTCCCGGAGGTCCGGGCCGAGGTGATCTGGACGACCCGTCGGGACGGTGGACACGGAGCCGTCCGGGAGTTCGTCCGGACCCTCCTTCAGTCCCGCGGCGAGTGGCAGGCCCGGGTGGACGCCTACTGCGCGGCCCGGGACGACGAGACGGCATCCCGCGAAATCACATGAGCCGAGCCGAAGCCCCCTCTCCTCCCCCGACACCGGAGACCGACACCCTGCGTCCGGACACCTCGAATCCCGAGGTCGTCCTGGCCGAGGGCCGGGCCGTGCTGCACCGGGAGGCCCGGGCGGTGGCCGGGCTGGCGGACCGGCTGGACGAGGGCTTCGTCGAGGCCGTACGGATCCTGGGCGATACCACCGGACGAATCATCGTGACGGGGGTGGGAAAGAGCGGCATCGTGGCCCGGAAAGTGGCGGCAACCCTGACCTCCACGGGGACCCCGGCCTCCTTTCTCCATCCGGTGGACGGTCTCCACGGGGACCTGGGGATCGTGTCCCGGGAGGACGCCGCCATCTTCATCTCCAAGTCCGGGGGCACGGCCGAGCTCCACGGCCTCATGGAATACATGGTCCGACTGGGACTTCCCATCGTTGCCCTGGTCGGACAGACGGACTCCGCCCTGGGGCGCGCCGCCACCGTGGCGCTGGACTGCGGGGTCTCTCAGGAGGCGTGCCCCCTGGACCTCGCCCCCACTTCGTCCACCACCGCAGCCCTGGCCATGGGAGATGCCCTGGCCATGGTCCTCCTGCAGTCGAGGGGATTCCAGGCGTCGGACTTTGCCCGTTTCCATCCGGGTGGAGCACTGGGCCGGCGGCTCACCCTGAGGGTGGAGGACGTCATGGTGGCCGACGAGCTCCCAGCCGTGCCCTCCGAGGCCCGGGTGAAAGACCTCATCGTCCCCCTGGGCCACCTCCGGGGAACCGTGCCTGTGGTGGACGGGGAACACAGGGTGGTCGGCGTGGTGACCACCGGAGACCTGGCCCGCCTCATGGACCAGCGCCCCGACTTCCTGGACCTCCCGGTCACCGAGGTCATGACCCGGAGCCCCCGGATCACCCGGCCGGACAGGCTGGCGGGAGCCGTCCTCCACGACATGGAGGAGCATGGGATCATGGCCCTTCCCGTGGTGGACGAGGACGGTCGGCTCCTGGGAATGGCACACCTCCATGACCTCCTCAGGTCAGAGGTCGCATGATGTTGCCACGCAAGACCATGGCCATCTCGCTCGTCATCCTCCTGTGCGCCCTTCCGGCCTGTGAGGAGGAGGCGCCGGTGTCCACGGTCCCCCCCGAATGGGTGGACTTCGACGCCGACGGAATCGTCTTCCAGATGCAGCATCGCTTCACCCAGGACGGCCAGACCCGAGCCCTGGTGGTGGCAGACACGGCCATCCAGTGGAACGACTCTGCGTCCATCGCCCTCCGGGGCGTCCGGCTGGAGGTCTTCCAGGACGACGGGTCGGCCCGGGGCATCGTGACGTCGGAGCGAGGCAGCCTCGATCCCGTTACGGAGGAGCTCGTCGCCCGGGGAGGCGCGGTCCTGGTGGTGCCCGGCCAGAATCGCCGGGTGGAGAGCGAGGAGCTGAACTTCCAGCCCAGGAACGACCTCCTCTGGACGGATTCGGCGTTCGTCATGCACCATGACGGGCGTCCCTTCCGGGGCGAGTGGTTCCGCACGGACCTGGAGTTCCGTGATGTCCGAATCGGGGGAGAGCCGAGACCGGCCGAGGAAGGGGGTTCATGAAGCACCTCGGAGCGCTCCGTCCGTGGGTCTCCGCCGGCCTGGGCGGCCTGGTCGCCCTCGTCCTCCACATGGGGGCACCGGCCCCGGCTGCAGGCCAGGCCCTTGGCGCCGATCTGGGAACGGACTGCGAGTTGGAGCGATTCCGGGAGATCGAGGCCCGGGAAGCCGTCCCCGGGAGCGGGCGCAGAATCACCCGGGTTTCCCGCCCCCTCCTGGTGTGCCCCAACAACGTCCGGATCCAGGCGGATTCAGCGGTGATCTACGAGGAGACCGGTCGGAGCGAGATGATCGGTTCCGTGCGGTTCCGGTCCCCGGAACGGGAGCTGGACGCGGACCTGGCCGACTGGTACGAGGGCGACTCCCGGCTCTTCGCCCGGGGGAACGTCCGCTTCCGGGACACGGAGCGGGACACGGAGATCCGGGGAGACACCCTGAACTACCTGGAGCAGCGTCCCGGGAGACCGGAGGACGAGCTCACCGTGTGGGGATCTCGCCCCACCGCCAGCCTCGTGCCCTCCACGGAGCCGGGAGCCCGCCCCTTCCAGGTCACGGCGAACCGACTCCGCTTGCAGGGGGAGCGCTTCTTCTGGGGCGACGGGGAGGCCGAGCTGGAACGCGACGACCTGACGGCCCGGGCAGACTCCCTGGTCTGGGACCAGTCCCAGGAGCAGCTCGTCCTCAACCAGGACGCCTTCCTCGAGCAGGAGGGGACCGAGGCGGAAGGGGACCGGATCAACCTGATCCTTCGTCAGGAGGTGGTCGAATCCCTGCGGATTCGGGGCTCCGGGCAACTCCGAAGGGAGGGAGTCCTGACCCTGGGACAGGAGATCGACGTGGATTTCCAGGAGGAGCAGGTGACCTCCCTGGCAGCCCGGGGGGAAGCCCGGCTCCAGACGGACGAGTACGATCTGGCCGGAGACGACATCCAGGTGGAGCTCGACGAGGAACAGGAGGTGCGCTCCGTGCGCTCCGAGGGGAGTGGGGATGCCCCGGCCACCCTGGAGACGGAGGAGATCTTCATGCGGGGTCTGCTGATCCTGGTCCCGGAGCCGGGGGACCCGGAGGTGCGCATCCTCCGGGCAGAGGGGGAGGCGTGGGCCGAGTCCTCGGCGGGAGACGCGCCGCCCATCCGGGTGTCCGAGGATTGGACCATCGAGCGGGACTGGATCCGGGGCGACGAGATCGAGGCCACCTTCGAGCCGGCAGGGCAGGCGAGCGCGCCATCGGGGGAGGACGACGATGCAGTCGACCCCGCTGACCCGGAGGCCCGGATGTCGCCGGAGGAAGGTGAGGACAACGGCCCGCAGTGGCAGCTGCGACAGCTGGTGGCCACCGGACAGGCCGCCACCCTCTATCGGCAGCCCCCCGATGACGACGGCCCCTCCGAGGAGGAGGAACCTGCAGACGACGTCCCTCCATCCGACCCGCAGGACCCCGACGTAGAACGACCCACCCCGGACCGTCCTGCCTGGGCCGTATCCTACGTGAAGGCGGACCGGATCGAGATCCGGTTCTCCGGAGGCGAGGTGGAGGAACTGGTGGCGGAGGGCAACGTGGACGGGATCCAGAGCGAACCGGTACGATCGGGCTCCGGGTCCCCCGAGGAGGACCAGCCATGACGACGGACGAACCGGACGTTCCCCAGGCCGTTTCGGCCCTGCGCGTGCGCTCGGGGGAAAGCATCCTCCGAGGCGAGGGGCTGACCAAGGTCTACCAGCGGCGAAAGGTTGTGGACGACGTGGACCTGCAGGTCCAGCAGGGCGAGATCGTGGGCCTCCTGGGTCCGAACGGGGCAGGGAAGACCACCTCCTTCTACATGGTGGTGGGACTGATCCCACCAGACCGGGGACGTGTGTTTCTGGACGACCGCAACCTGACCCGGGTACCCATGTACCGGAGGGCGCGGCTGGGAGTGGGCTACCTGGCCCAGGAGCCCTCCATCTTCCGGAAGCTCACCGTGGAAGAGAACGTCCTGGCCATCCTGGAGACGCTGAAGCTCCCGAAGAAGGAGCAGGCCGCCCGCCTGGACGCCCTCCTGGAGGAGCTCTCCATCGCCCACCTGCGGAAGAGCAAGGCGTACGCCCTCTCCGGAGGGGAGCGCAGGCGCCTCGAGATCACCCGGGCCCTGGTCCAGCAGCCCAAGTTCATGCTCCTGGACGAGCCCTTCGCCGGCATCGACCCCATTGCGGTGAACGACATCCAGGGGATCGTGGCCGGGCTGAAGCACCGGGGCATCGGGGTCATCATCTCCGACCACAACGTGGAGCAGACGCTGGACATCGTGGACCGGGCCTACATCATGTACGAAGGGCGCATCCGGGTGAGCGGAACCGTCTCGGAGCTCGTCTGGAACGACGAGGTGGCCGAGATCTACCTGGGTCCCACCCTGACCCACCGCATGCGCCAGCGCTACGAACGCCCCCAAGCACCCCTGGAGGTGGACGAGCCCCTGGACCCCGACGCCTCGGGCGACCTGCCCGTCCCCGATTCCTCCGCCCCTCCCGGAGGCTGATCCGCCATGTCCTCCCTCTCCGGCCGCCTCTTCCAGGGAACCGATCTCCGCCAGGAGATGAAGGCGAACCCTCGCCTGTACCAGGCGATGGAGCTCCTCTACATGCCCCTCATGGACCTCCAGGAGCACCTGAAGGCCGAGATGGCGGAGAACCCCTTCCTGGAGATGACCGAGGCCGATGTGGCCAGCGAGATCAGCCTCGATGGGGAGGAGACCCCCGCCGAGGAAAAGACGGATGAGGAGATCGACTGGGAGGAGATCCTCCTGGACGGCTTCGGCGACGGGGGGGAGCGAAGGGGGACCTGGGAGGTGACGGAGTCCACCCTCCCCACGCCCTCCACCTCCCGGGACCTCCATGACCACCTCCGGGACCAGCTCCACCACCAGCCCCTGGACGACCGGAAGGTCCGCATTGCCGAGGAGATCATCGGGAACATCGAGGACACCGGGTTCCTGAGCTGCGACCTGGAGACAGTGGTGGAGGGGGTCAACCAGTGGCTCGAGGACATCCGGGCCACCGCCCGGGCCCGGGCCGAAGCCCTGGAGGACCTGGAGGAGCGGGAAGAGGAGCTCGAGGAGGTGCAGGAGCTCTTCCGGCCCTGCGAGCCCGAGGAGGCGGAGGCTGCCCTCCGGGTCGTCCAGTCCATGGACCCCCCGGGGATCGGGGCCCGGGACATCCGGGAGTCCATCCTCCTTCAGCTGGAGCGTCTGGACCGGGAGGACACCCTTGCCTACGAGCTCGTGTCCGAGCACTTCGAGGACCTGCTGAACCACCGGTGGAACGAGATCGCCCGGGGGCTGGGGATCTCGCCTCGGAAGGTCCAGGACGCCGCCGACGCCCTGGCCGGCCTGGACCCCAAGCCCGGCCTCCAGTTCTCCCGGGACGACGACGGGTACGTCCTCCCCGACCTGGTGGTGGAGAAGATCGACGGCGAGTACCACGTCTTCCTGAACGACACGAATCTCCCCCGGCTCCGGATCTCCAGGGCCTATCGGGAGGTGGCCCGGAACCGGGACCAGTACAAGGGCGAGAACCGGGAGTTCATCTCCAGGAAGCTGAACTCCGCCAACTGGATGATCCAGGCCATCGAGCAGCGGCGGCAGACCATGCTCAAGGTCATGAACTTCATCGTGGATCGTCAGCGGGACTTCTTCGAGAAGGGGGTCCAGCACCTGAAGCCCCTCACCCTCCGGGAGGTGGCCGAGCACATCGACATGCACGAGTCCACCGTTTCCCGGGTGACGAACGAGAAGTACGTCCAGACTCCCCGGGGCGTCTTCCACCTGAAGTTCTTCTTCTCCAGCGGACTCTCCACGGCCTCCGGCGAGGACATCTCCGCCCGGAGCGTGAAGGACAAGATCCGGATCCTGGTGGAGCAGGAGGACTCGGGGAAGCCCCTCACGGACCAGAAGATCGTGGATCTCCTGGACTCGGAGGGGATCAGCATCGCCCGGCGCACCGTGGCCAAGTACCGCGACCAGCTGGGCATCCTCCCGGCCCGGATGCGGAAGCGTGTCTGAGGGCCTTCGCCGGGACTTCTGCCTGGTGGTGCCTGCCTACAACGAGGCGCCCATGGCCGAGGACCTGGTCCGGGAGCTCCGGGAGGCCTTCGAGCGCCACGGGCTGGAGGGGGAGGTCCTGGTGGTGGACGACGGTTCCACCGACGGTACGGCCGAGAAGATCGAGGCCGCCGCCGAAGGGTGGGATGCCCTCCGGGTCCTCCGCCACCGCATGAACCTGGGCAAGACCGAGGCCCTCCTTACCGCCGCCCGGTCCACCCGAAGGACCGCTCTGGTCCTCTTCGACGCGGACCTGCAGCACAGCCCCGACGAGATCCCCCGGTTCCTGGACCGGATGGACGAGGGCTGGGACATCGTCTGCGGCCGGAAGATCGGCCCCTACGACAAGCAGGCCGTCTCCTCGGTGTACAACCGCCTCTCCCGCCGGATCTTCCGGGTCCCCGTCACGGACCTGAACTCCATGAAGGCCTTCCGGAGGGAGATCCTGGACCACCTGCACCTCCGGCATGACTGGCACCGGTTCTTCGTCGTCCTGGCCCACGCCCGGGGCCACTCGGTGACGGAGATCGACATCGAGCTCCTCCCCAGGAGGGCAGGGGAGTCCAAGTACTCGGGGCCCTGGCGGGTCGTGGTGGGGGTCATGGACCTCTTCTCGGTCTGGTTCCTCCTCATCTTCTCCCGGAAGCCCCTCCTCCTCTTCGGGACCCTGGGCATCCTCCTCATCCTGGCGGGCATGGGCGTCGGGGCTCTGGCCATCTGGCTCCGGGTCGTCCACGGGATGGGCTTCCGGCCCCTGCTCACCCTGGTCCTCCTCCTGGAGACCGTGGGGGTTACCCTCTTCGGCTTCGGGCTCCTGGCGGAGATGGTGGCCCAGGTGCGCCAGGAGCTGGAGGAGATCCGCCGGAGGCTGAGCCCATGACTCGGCCCCGGGTGGTGGTGCTGGTGGGTACCCGTCCGGAGGCCATCAAGATGGCTCCGGTGGTCCGGGCCCTCCGGGAGGGGCTCCCCGGTGCCGAGACCGTCCTCCTGGCCACGGGCCAGCACGACGAGCTCCTCCTGCGGGCACTGGCCCCCTTCGACCTGGTGCCGGACCGGAACCTCTCGATCATGGAGGAGGGCCAGGGTGTGCGGGACGTGGCCCTCCGGTGCCTCGAGCTCCTCCCCCCCGTCCTGGACGAGCTGGATCCCGCCCTCCTCCTGGTGCAGGGGGATACGGCCTCGGTCTTCTTCGGCGCGGTGGGCGCCTTCCTGGGACAGGTCCCCGTGGGCCACGTGGAGGCGGGGCTCAGGAGCGGCGACCTCTCCCGGCCCTTCCCGGAGGAGGGCTTCCGGCGAATGGTCTCCGCCGTGGCCTCCCTCCACTTCGCCCCCACGGCCCGGGCCGCCACCACCCTCCGGGGCGAAGGGATCCCCGGGGACCGTATCCACCACACGGGGAACACGGTGGTGGACGCCCTGCACCAGATGGATCGGTCCGGACGGGCAGTGGAGAACCCCCACCTCGCCGACCTCCTGGGTCGCGTGGAGGACGGGAGCCGGCCCCTGGCCCTCGTCACCCTCCATCGGCGTGAGTCCTTCGGGGCCCCCATGGAACGGGCCATGACCGCAGTCAGAACTCTGGCAGAGTCCCGGTCCGACCTGGAGGTCGTGTATCCCGTCCACCCCAACCCCGCCGTGGGCGGCCCCGCCCGCCGGATCCTGGGCGACCACCCCCGGATCCATCTCGCGGAGCCCCTGTCCTACCCGGACCTGGTGGCGGCCCTGGCCCGGGCCGACCTGGTCCTCACCGACTCCGGCGGCATCCAGGAGGAGGCCCCCTCCTTCGGGGTGCCCCTCCTGGTCCTCCGGGAGGTGACGGAGCGGCCGGAGGGAGTCGAGGCCGGGGTGGCCGAGCTCGTGGGGACCGACCCGGAGCTCATCCTCCGGCGGGGCCTGGCCCTCCTGGCGGAGGACCGGAAGGGGAGGGCGCTCCGACGGATGAAGAACCCCTACGGCGACGGGAAGGCCGCCTGGCGGATCGCCGCCGTGGTAGCCCGGGAGCTGGGGCTCGCCGCGCCTTCGGAAATCGAGGTCCCGATCCCTGGAGGCCCGACCCCTGCGCCCGCAGCTTCGATCCCCTCCACCCCGGAGGCCGAACCGTGAGGATCCTGCTCCACTGCACCTACTACCCGCCGGAGGTGGGGGGGCTGGAGAGTCACGTGGCGGAGCTGGCCCGAGGCCTCGTGGAGGAGGGGCACCGAGTCCACGTGGTGACCTCCCGGTCCCGCCCGGACCTGTCCGCCACCCAGACCGTGGACGGGGTCGAGGTCGTCCGGACCTGGTTTCCGTCCCGGACCCCGCCGGGGTGGATCGCCCACGCCCTGGCCTCCATCCCCGCCACCCGAAGGCTTGCCCGAGAGGCCGACGTGGTCCACGCCCAGGCCTTTGCCAGCATCGTGCCGGCCCGGGTGGCGGCCCGCTCGGCCGGGATCCCCCTGGTGAGCACGCTCCACACCTCCCACTTCCTGGTCCGGGCCGGGATGAGGCACTGGAAACCCATCCTCCGCCGCCTGGTGGAATCGGCCGACCACACCCTGGCCGCCTCCGACGAGATCGCGGAGGTGGGGGAGGGGCTCCGCCGGGACGGCGGCTCCGTGGAGGCCCTGGTGAACGGGGTGGACACCAGGCGCTTCCAGGCGGCGGAGCCCCTCTGGACGCCTCCCCCCGAGGCACGTCCGGAGACCGACTCCGACAGCTTGCCCGACCCCGATCCGGGACCGGACGCCCCGACCCCCCGGGTCGTGGTGGTGCCCCGCCGCCTCTTCCGGAAGAACGGGGTGGAGT
>REBX01000260.1 GCA_007692505.1 Gemmatimonadales bacterium
CCCCCGCCCCCCCCCCCGGCCCCCCTCCCCCGCCCCCCCGACGTGGAAGCGGGCCCTTCTGCGTTTGGGGGTGCGGGCCGCGCGCCAGACACCTGGGAGACCCTGGACCATGTCGGGCGCGGGGATATACAAAATACTAATAGTCCTGCAGGCTCCATCTACTCGAGTATATGAAAGACTAATAAGGTGGGTGTTCGGTGCGGTCGGAGGGGGGCGGTTCCCGCGCCCTACAGGTGCGTCTCCAGGGCCTTGAGGAGGGTGCGGGTGGCAGTGTGGGGGTCGTGGGCGCCCATGACCGCGCCTACCACGGCGACCCCGGCGCATCCTGTGCCGCCCAGCTGTTCGATGCGGTCGGCCCGCACGCCGCCGATCCCCACGACGGGGAGGGGCGCCACGGCCTTGGCAACCCGGGCGAGGCCGTCCGGCCCGATGGCGGCGCCCGCGTCGGACTTCGTGGTAGTGGTCCACAGGGTGCCGCAGCCGATGTAGCTGGCGCCGGCCTCCCGGGCCTGCAAGGCCACGGCCGGTTCGTCGGTGGAGTATCCTACCAGGAAGTCGGGCGGGACCATGGAGCGCACCGCGGCCACAGGGAGGTCCTCGGGGCCCACGTGCACCCCGTGGGCCCCGGCGACAAGCGCCAGGTCCACCCGGTCATTCACGAAGAAGAGCGCGCCGTGTTCACGGCAGGCACGTGCCAGCCGGCGCGCCACGGGGAGGAGTTCGGCTGTGGAGCGGACCTTGTCCCGGAGCTGGATCGCGGGTGCCCCGGCTGCCAGTGCCTGCAGGGCGGCATGCTCGGCCTGAGCGGAGCCGCCAGCCAAGCCCGAGTCGGTGACCACGATAAGGGCCAGGGGCCAGGGGGCTGTTGGACGAAGGCTCGTGGGGGCCGGGCGAGGGTCACCGGCGGCTGGTTGGGGGATGGGTCCTGAAGGTGGAACCCCGGCTCGGGAGGGGTTGGTCTTCTCCTGCACGGGGCTCAGGTCCCTCCACCTGAGTTTCGAGCGGCAGCGTCCCACTCCCTTCGGGCCTCCACCCGGGCCCGATTGTGCTCGGTCAGCGTCCGGGTGAAGATGTGGCTCCCGTCAGGGCGGGCCACGAAATACATGTACGAGCTGTCCTCCGGGTCCAGCACGGCGTCCACCGCGGCCTCGCCGGGCGCACCGATGGGGCCGGGGGGAAGGCCCCGCCGACGATAAGTGTTGTACGGGTGGTCCGCCACCGAGTCGATGTCCGAGTACAGGAGCCGGCTCCGGCGCTCCGCCAGGGCGTACTGCACAGTGGGATCCGCCTGCAGTGGATAGCCCCGCTGGATGCGGTTCAGGAAGACGCTGGCGATGCGGGGCATCTCCCAGCTGTGGCGGGCCTCGGCCTGGACGATGGAGGCGAGGGTCGTGACCTCCTGCTCCGACATCCCCATGGCCTCGGCCCGGTCTCGGCGGTCCTCGGTCCAGAGGGTGCGGTAGCGGGCTGCCATGACCCGGATTACCTGTTCAACCGAAGTCTCCGGCGCAAACCGATACGTGTCGGGGAAGAGATATCCCTCCAGCCCTGGCCCGGGGAGGCCCAGTGCGGTGTGGGCTTCGGGTTCGGAGAGACGTTCCAGGACCTCCTCGGCGGGACGCCCAGTGAGTTCGGCGATCCTCGGAGCCATCTGTGCCAGGGTGAACCCTTCGGGAACGGTGAGGGCCACCGTGACCACCTCCCCGTTCACCAGGCGCTGGAGGAGGCTACTCCAGTCCTCCCCGGGGGGGACCGAGTACCGACCGGAGTGTACATTCCGATCGTCGCCCCGGATGCGGGCGAAGGCCCGGAAGAGATGGGGTGCCCTCACCAGATCGCGGGCCACCAGGGTGTCGGTGACCTGCTGGAAGCTGGCCCCCGGCGGAACGGTGAACTCCACGGGGTCGCCTGGCTCCGCGACGGGGTCGCCGGTACTGCAGCCGGCTGCCAGGAGGAGGACCAGGGCCGCAACGAAAAGCCCTCCCAGGAGGGGGAGGCCCGTCCAGAGTGGGCTGCCGATCGGACGCAGGGGAGCCGTCCGGTGTAGGCTGCCCGTGCTCCGCAGGGCACTCGTCCGGCTGGGAGCCCACCGGGTCATGGCGAGTCCTCCGGTGTCGGTGCGTCCAGCCAGCGCTGCAGGATGAGGACGGCGGCCCCGGCATCCACCCGGCCGCGCTCCTCCCTGCGGGACCTGGAGAGCCCGCTGGAGCGCACCTTCTTCTCGGCCATGACGGAGGTCATTCGCTCATCCACGAAGTGGACGGGTACCCCCAGGCGCTCGGACAGCTTCTGGCCCACCGCCCGGACGGACCGGGTCCACTCGCTCTCCTCGCCGGAGAGCTCCAGGGGCAGCCCGAGGACCACCTCGGTCACCTGGTGCTCCCGGGCGAGCTCGGCCAGCTTCTGCACCGGAGCCCGCTTCCCCTTCCTCCGCCGGAGGGTGGGGAGGGGGGAGGCGAGCGTGCGGGTCTCGTCGCTCAGGGAGAGACCCACCCGGACCTCTCCGAAGTCGATGCCCAGCACCCGGCCAGGCGATGATGACACGAACTCCATCCTGTTCAGATGCGCTCCAGGGCGCTCTCGAGGGAGGCACCGTCCAGGAGGAGGCCGTAGACGTCGTGGACGGCCTCCTCGGCACCGAAGAGGAAGCGGCACGCATCGTCCCCCCGGCTCCGGCACGCCACCTCCAGCACGGCGACCCGTCCAGGAGAGACTCGGGAAAAGAGCCAGGCCAGGAGTCCGCAGGTAAAGGCGCATCCGGGCTGCTGCTCCGACCCGTCGGGGTCGGCCTCGGCCCAGTTCGACGACTCCAGGACCGCCAGGCCCGGGTGCACCCGCTGGAGCTCCATCGTCCCCCACCCCTCCTGCCGCAGGTGCCCGGTGACCGCTCCGAAGAAGGCGTCCATGGAGGCGGCACCGGGGCCGTCGGGGTGGAGGGACTCCAGGACCCCGCCCAGGAGGGTGGGTCCGCTGTCGTGGCCGGCTTCGTGGAGCACGTGGGTGGCGTTCAGGGTGCCCACGGCCTTCCGCACCGCCCGCCTGAGGTGGGTGAGGAGGATCGCCGGGATCCGCACGTCACGGACAGGGTCCGGCGCAAGGGCGGACAGGGTCGGTGAGTCCACGGTTCCACCGGCTTGGGGCATGGCTCGGGCTGGGTTCGGGTTGGGCCTCGGGAGGACAGAGCCTCCGGAGGCTGAATGCTCGATCCTGAAAAATACAAGGGAGGCGGGTGGGGGCACCAGCCGCAGGGGTCGTTTGTTTCGGGGATCCGCCACCACGAATCCGGGCTTGCGAGGATCCTCCGGGCGGCCTCGTGGTATCTGAATGCCTCGGGTCGTCGCGCCCTCCTGCCGACGAGCCGGCTGGAACCCGTGTGCCGGAGCTCCGGTGGCGGGCAATCATGCACCTCTCAGTGAGGAGAGCTCATGGAGTACGAGGACGACGGACGACTCTTCAACTTCCTGTCCGGCCTGGTCTGCGGCGCGGCCATCGGTGCCGGAGTGGCCCTGGTCATGGCACCCGAGTCCGGGAGGAAGACCCGAAAGAAGATCTCCCGGGCCGCTGAGGACCTGCGCGAGAACGCGCAGGATCGCTGGGACGAGATCTCCGACGAGGTCCGCCACAAGGTGGACGAGGCCCTGGAGGGCGCCAAGAAGCACATTCCCCGGGGTTCATGAACCCTGTAGAAATCCTGGATGCGAAGAGGGAGGGCCGGTCGCTGGATCGGGCCTCCCTCTCAGCCTTCATGACCGGCTACCTGGAGGGCACCGTCGAGGAGTACCAGATGGCGGCCTTCCTCATGGCGGTGCAGTTCCGCGGTCTCGACGACGGAGAGCTCACGGACCTGGTGGAGATCATGATCGGTTCGGGCTCCGTCCTGGAGCTCGACCACCTCCCCTCGCCCCGGGTGGACAAGCACTCCACCGGGGGAGTGGGCGACAAGGTGTCACTCGTCCTGTCGCCCCTGGTGGCGGAGGCGGGCCTGCACGTCCCCATGATGTCCGGACGGGGGCTGGGGCACACCGGGGGCACCCTGGACAAGCTGGAGGCCATCCCCGGCTTCCGCACCGACCTCCCCCTGGACGAGTTCCTGGAGGTCCTGGGTGCGGAGCGGGCTGCAATGATGGGACAGACCGCAGAGATTGCCCCCCTGGACCAGCGCCTCTACGCCCTCAGGAGCGTGACGGGAACCGTGCCGTCCATTCCCCTCATTGCGGCCAGCATCATGTCGAAGAAGCTGGCGGAGGGTCTCGATGCCCTGGTCCTGGACGTGAAGACCGGAAGCGGCGCCTTCCTCAGCCAGCGCGACGACTCGCTGGCCCTGGCCCGCACCATGGTGGGCATCGGGGAGAGGTACGGGGTCCGGACCACCGCGCTCCTCACCGCCATGGACCGCCCGCTGGGCCGCACCGCCGGGAATGCCCTGGAGGTGCGTGAAGCCGTGGAGTGCCTGCGAGGGAAGGGCCCCGAGGACCTGAGGGAGGTCGTGCTGGCCCTCTCCGCCGAGCTCCTCCTGTCCGCGGGCGAGGCCTCCTCCTTCGAGGCGGCCCGGGAGCGCCTGGCGGAGCTCCTGGATGGCGGCGCCCCGCTGGCGCGGTTCCGCCGACTCGTGCAGCGCCAGGGGGGAGACCCCCGCACGGTGGACGAGGTGGACCGGCTCCCGCAGGCACCGGTGGTCCGGGAGGTGCGGGTGGACGCCCCCTCCCATGTGGCGGAGGTGCGTCCGGTCCCCCTGGGGATGGCCGTCATCGCCCTGGGAGGAGGCCGCACCCGGCTGGGCCAGGAGATCGACCCTTCCGTGGGCTTCTCCGTTCTCGTGCAGCCCGGGGAGATTCTGGAGGAGGGCGACCTCCTGGGCCGGGTGCACGCGGCCTCGGAAGAGGCTGCCCGGGAGGGCGAGGCCCGCCTCCGGGACGCCGTGCACCTGGGCCGGTCCCGGGGGACCCCGGGGGCGCCTTCGCCCCTCATCTCCCATCGGGTGGATGCGTCGGGGGTCTGGCCGTGGGACCCGGTGGGGTCGCAGCGCGGGTAGGATGGGCCGGAGGGCTTGAGCGTACCCGCGGGCCAGGGGCTGGAGCCTTCCGCTCAGCCGCCCTCGGCCTCGGGTCGCCAGACCCGGTACTCGATGCCTTCGCTGTCGAAGGACGCTTCCAGGTCGGACACCCTCTCGCCGGGCACCCTGAGGGCCAGGTCGCATTTCGACCCGGATTCGGGCGGCGCCGAGATGACCTCAACCGGAACACCCTCCTCCCGAGCCACGTCCTCGGCCCACAGGGCGTGGTGGGTGGACTCGAAGGTGAAGACGGAGATCCGGGCGGTGTCGGTCATGTGGAGGCGGGCAGGGGTTCGGTGGAGCAGATCAGCGGAGCAGGGAAGTGGATCGGCAGAGCCGGCGCGAGCCCCTGGTCACCAGGGCCATCGGGGGGTTCGTCGGCCGTCGGAGGAGTCGTCGCACTCCTCGGTGGGCTCGGTCCCGGGGATGAAGTACTCGGTGTAGCGGCGGTCGGCGGGGCACCAGCGGGAAGCCAGGAGTCCGGTCCGGTTGTCCACCTCCAGGGAGGCCAGGTCGCCCATGGGCCAGCGCTGGGGGATGGGCAGGAGGGGCTCTCCACCCCCGTTCGCCTCTTCGTCGCCCACGTACACCCGCCGCATGAAGTCGCCGAAGACCGGGGCGGCATCGGCTCCCCCGGTGGCATTGGGATAGATCTGCATGGGGCGGTCCATCCCGAACCAGACCGCGGCCTGGAGGGTGGGTGTGAAGCCCACGAACCAGACGTCGGTGCGGTTGTTCGTGGTCCCCGTCTTCCCTGCGGCAGGGACCTCGCGGGGAAGGCCGCTCTCGCTGCGGATGCGTCCCCCCGTTCCGTTCGCGCCGTCCACCACGTCCTCCATCATGGAGACCATGAGGCGGGCCGTCTGGGCATCCATGACCTGGACCCGCTCGGGCTGGGGCTCCCAGAGAGTGTCGCCCTGCGCGTTCTCCACCCGGAGGATGGGGAAGGGGCGGACCTTGGTGCCCAGCGCCGCGAAGGTGCTGTATGCCTCGGCCATCTCCATGGGGAGGAGGTCCGTGGCGCCGATGGGCATGGAGGGGACCCGGGGGATGGGGCTGTTCACCCCGAACCTGCGGGCGGTCTGGGCCACGGTCTCGAGGCCCACCTCCTCGTCGCCCAGGCGGATGGCCACCATGTTGATGGAGCGGCGGTAGGCCTCCCGGAGGGTCATGTCGCCGTGGAATTCGGCGTCGAAGTTCCGGGGACGCCACTCGGAACCGTCGGACTCGGTGCGGACGATGGGGGCGTCGGCCACGATGTGGGAGGCCGGGAGGCCCCCCTCCAGCGCCGCGGCGAAGACGAAGGTCTTGAAGGTGGAGCCCGCCTGGCGCCGGGCCTGGCGGGCTCGGTCGAACTTGGAGTGCTCGAAGTCCCGGCCCCCGATCATGGCCCGCACCTGACCGTTGAACGGGTCCAGGGCAATGAACATGCCCTGCACGTAGGGGGTCGTGGCGGCGTCGGCGGTGGGGTCGGCCTCGGCCATGACGTCGGAGTAGAGGGGGTGGCGGTAGCCCGGGCGCCCCTCGATGCGTTCGAATCCGGCCTGCATGGCCTGGTCTGCGGCGTACTGCATGTC
>REBX01000135.1 GCA_007692505.1 Gemmatimonadales bacterium
GGTGCGCTCCAGGATCCAGGCCCGGGAGTCGGGGATCACCAGGGCGATGCCCAGGGCAACGAGGCAGAGGAGTAGGAATCGACCCATGTGGGGGCTCCAGGTGCAGTCGGTTGAGGCGGGGGGCCGGGCGCGGGCCGGGTCCCGGGAAGGCAACGGAGTAGAGCGGTCAGGGGCCGGGGAGGTCCCTGCGACGGATCATCTGGCGCATGTGTGCGGCCCATCGGACGTAGTCCAGGGTGAGGGCCTCCCGGTCCGGCCGGGGGCCGGCGGGATCGGGACGCTCCGGTCCTCCCGCACCCGGTTCGGGAGCGGCTCCCTCGCGGCCCTCCAGGTCCGACGGATGCCAGGCGGTGGCCTCCCTCCATTCCAGGTACTCTGCCGGGGGAAGGGGGAGGAAGGGGGGGCGGGCCCACCACCTCCGTAGGCGGACGGACCAGGCCAGCCCCAGGAGGGCGGGCCAGTGCCGGGGATGCCTGAGGGCCATGCCCAGGAAGGCTCGGGTGCCGGTCATGAAATCACGGGGCTGGGGAGGCCGGGCGGTTCGGGACCCCCCGCCGGCTTCGGGGTACCGGGATGGGAGCCGCTGGTGGGATCGGACGCCCGGGTGCATTACCTTCTCCCGGCGGCAATGTAGCATGCGGTCGCGGACGCCTCAAAGGGACGAGCCCCGGGAACGGGGGCCTTCGGAGGGGCGGCCGGACCGGATACGAGCCGGATCCTTCCGCCCACGGACGCCATGAGCGAACACAACGCATTCGTCAGCCCCGAATACCCGGTGCTCTTCTCCGTCGAGGACGATCAGGAGGTCAGCGGGGGCGTGGGCCTCTCCCTGGCCCTCCTGGTGGACGGGATCCCGTCCTTCCTGGCCACCGTTCCCGTTCCCGCCCAGCGGCTGGACGAGGTCACGGACTCCCTTTCAGCAGGGGATGTGCGGGTGGCCGTGGTGGGGATCTCGGTGGACGGCGAGGAGGTCCGGGAGGCCGACGGGGCTGGCGAGGGGCCCGACGAGGCCTGGAAGGCATCTGCACCCGGCGACCCCCTGGCGGACGCCGGGAAGGAGGACGGAGGTGGGGGCGGACTGCCTGCCGCCTTCCTGAGCCTGGTCTGCCGCGACGGCCGGAAGATCGGGGTGGCCCGTATCGTGGCCCGCCAGAAATCCGCGTCCCCCGAGGACGTGGCCCGCTACGTCCTGAAGGAAATTGCCCGGGGCGTGCAGATCCCGGACCTGGCCTCCGCCGGCTGAGGCAGGCGCCGCCGACGCACCCGTGGGGTCGACCCCCCCCCCCCCCGCCCGCACGTTTTTGGGGCCACCCCCACCCCCTCCATTACCAACGCGCACCCGAATCCACACGCACCATGGTCCAGGTCTCCATCTTCCCGCAGGGCACCCGCGTCCGGATCCGCAAAGGATCCTTCCCCATGAACCCAGGGTTGGTGGGCCGTGTGGGAACCGTGCTCCGGCACGACCCCAAGCCGCGGCCACCCAAGGTCTTCGTCCAGCTCGACGGCGAGTCGGGGGTCCATGCCCTGGTGGACGAAGAGCTGGAGATGGTGGCCCCCGGGGCCGACGTGGACGAGGCCGGCTGAGGCCGATGGCGCCGGAGGGCTGACCGCTCAGGTCCCCTTCCCTATCTTTCAGGTCGCGACCGCCTGGACGGACCCCGTCCGGGTGCCCCTTCGTTTCACCAGCGAGAGACGACCTGATGGCCACCGACACCACGACTGCCGACCAGGCCTCCCGGGAGGAGCTGGGCGGGCTCGACCGCGACGCCCTCCTGGATCTGTACCGGACCATGTACACGGCCCGGACCATCGACGATCGCGAGATCAGCCTGAAGCGCCAGAACCGGATCTTCTTCCAGATCTCCGGGGCGGGGCACGAGGCGATCCAGGTGGCCATGGCCCGGCACCTCCGGCCCGGGTCCGACTGGTTCTACTTCTACTACCGGGACCGGGCGTTCGCCCTGGCCCTGGGCCAGACCCCCCTGGACCACCTCCTGCAGTCCGTGGCCGCAGAAGACGACCCGGCCTCCGGGGGCCGGCAGATGCCGGCCCACTTCGGGTCCCGGGACCTGCGCATCGTGAGTACCTCGTCGCCCACGGGCACCCAGTTCCTGCAGGCCGTGGGGACGGCAGAGACGGGCTGGCGGGCCCGGCAGCTCGACGAACTCCGCGATACCATCGAGGCCTTCGAGGACGACGAGGTGGCGGTGGTCTGCACCGGCGACGGTACCACCTCGGAAGGGGAGTTCTGGGAGGCGCTGAACACGGCGTGCAACCTGAAGCTCCCGGTGGTCTTCCTGGTGGAGGACAACGAGTACGCCATCTCCGTCCCGGTGGAGGTGCAAACCGCCGGGGGGAGCATCTCGAAGCTCGTGTCCGGCTTCCCCGACCTCCACATCGTGAATTGCGACGGCTGCGACATCGTGGACTCCCTGCGAGCGTCGGAGGAGGCCATCGGATACGCCCGGTCCGGGAAGGGCCCCGCCCTGGTCCACGCCAAGACGGTGCGGCCCTACTCCCATTCCATGTCCGACGACGAGCGCGCCTACCGCACCGAGGCGGAGCGGGACGCACAGGCGAAGCGCGATCCCCTGGTCCAGACCCGTGCCCTGATCCTGGCCCACGAGCTGGCCACCGAGGAAGAGGTGGACGCCCTGGAGGCAGACGTCAAGCAGGCGGTGAGTGACGCCGCCGACGAGGCCCTGGAGCACCCCCAGCCCGATCCATCCACTGCCATGAAGTGGCTCTTCTCCGAAGAGGTGGACCCCACCTCGTCGGACTTCGACACCGAGGACTCCCCGGCCTACGAGGACGACCGCCAGCTCACCATGGTGGACCTCCTCAACTCGTGCATGAAGGACGAGATGCGCCGGGACCCCAGCATCGTTGTCTTCGGCGAGGACGTGGCCGATGCCTCCCGAGAGGAGGCCCTGGGGGAGGTCAAGGGCAAGGGTGGGGTCTTCAAGGTGACCCACGGACTCCAGACGGAGTTCGGCGGCATCCGGGTGTTCAACTCACCCCTGGCGGAGGCGAACATCGTGGGACGGGCCGTGGGAATGGCGGTGCGGGGGCTCAAGCCCGTGGTGGAAATCCAGTTCTTCGACTACATCTGGCCCGCCTTCCACCAGATCCGGAACGAGGTGGCCACCATGCGCTACCGCTCCGGCGGGACGTGGGACTCCCCGATGGTCATCCGGGTCACCTACGGCGGCTACCTGAAAGGCGGAGCGATCTACCATTCCCAGACTGGCGAGACCCTCTTCACCCACACCCCGGGGATCCGCGTTGTCCTCCCCTCCACGGCAGAGGATGCGGCGGGACTCCTGCGCACCGCCATCCGGTGCGAGGACCCGGTCCTCTTCCTGGAGCACAAGCACCTCTACCGTCAGGTCTACAACAAGGGCAGGTATCCCGGCCCCGACTTCATGATCCCCTTCGGAAAGGCGAAGGTGGTTCGGGAGGGAACGGACCTCACGGTGGTCACCTGTGGCGCGCTGGTGAAGCGCTCCATGGATGCGGCGAAGCAGGCGGAGCAGCAGCACGGGATCTCCACCGAGGTCATCGACCTCCGGACCCTGAACCCGCTGGACATGGAGCGGATCGCCGACTCGGTGAAGAAGACGAACAAGGTCATCGTGGTCCACGAGGACTCCAGGTCCTGGGGGATCGGCTCGGAAATCGCAGCCCGCATCGCCGACGACCTCTTCCCCTGGCTGGACGGCCCGGTGCGCCGGGTGGCCTCCATGGATACGTGGGTGGCCTACGCGCCCCAGCTGGAGCAGGTCATCCTGCCCCAGACGCCCGATGTGCTTGAGGCCATCGTGGAGCTGGCCCGCTACTGACCGGGCCCCCTCCCTGCCGGATACACGGACGCCCCCGGGCCGCCATGAGTGCGGTCCGGGGGCGTCGTGCGTCCGGGATGGACGCGGGAGGCCCGGGGCGGATCAGCGGGGCGGGCCCGCTCCGTCCTCGTAGCCCCAGGCCGGGGGGGGCAGCTCGTCCATGGGCTCCGACAGGTCGAAGTCCACGCGCCAGCTCCACTCGTCGCCCCGAATCGTGCCGTAGGTGTAGCGCACGCCGGGCTCGATGATCACACGCCAGCCCAGGACCTCGCCGTCCCGGCTCCGCCGGTCCTCGTAGAGGAAGCGCTGCTCGGTGGCCGTGCCCTCGTCCAGGGTCCAGGCGCCGTACCAGGTGGAGTCGTCCTCTTCGCCGTCCTCGGTTCGGTGGTCATGGCGGAGCTCGATCCGGCCATCGGCCTCCCGGCGGAAGATCCAGGTCCGGGAGCGATCCCACTCGCCGTCCATCTGCTCGATATGGAAGGGGAGCCGGATCTCGTCCTCGTCGCAGACATCGAAGTGGACCACCAGGAGCTCTTCGCCCTCCAGCATGCCGTCGCCCTCGGGGGCATACCCCAGCTCGCCGGGATATGCATTGCCGCAGGGCGTGGAGAGGTTGGCCCACCAGGCATCCCTGGGGTCGTCGGTGAGGTCCCCGGCAGACTCCACCTCTTCGGGTCCGGCCTCGGGGGTGTCCACGGGGTGCTCCTCGTCCGCCGTCCCGCAGGCAACCAGGAGGAGCAGGGCAGGCAGGGGCAGAAGGGAAAACGCTCGTCGCATGGGCAGGGCTCGGTTCGGGGGCAAGGAAGGTGCAAGGACCAAGGTACGCTGGGAGGCCGAACGAAAAAAGGACGGGGGCAGCCGAAGCCACCCCCGCCCTTCCTTTTCCGCCGGCCCATCCTGCTCGGGCCGGGTCAATCCTCCGGGGTCAGGCCCCGTTGGGGGGAAGCACGAGCACCGGGTCGTCATCTTCCCCGAAGAGCGGCGTTGCCAGCGCAGACCAGCCGCTGTCGATTCCCACGGCGTGGAAGCCGAGGAATCCGTCCTGCCCCTCGAAGTCGCCGGGGTCGAAGGTCCAGGTGTAGTCCCGGATCACTCCGTTGTCCCGGGTGGGGAACGGCGCGTCGAACTCGGGCTCGGCCGTGTCCACCAGGACCAGGAAGTCGTCGTCCAGGTCGCCGGTCTCGCCTTCGAACCGCGCCACAACGATCACGGTCTCGAAGGGGTTCGTGAACTGGGCAGTGACGCCCCGAACCAGAACCTCTCCGTCGTCCGGAATGATGAAGCCATAGGAACCTGCCGGTCCAACCGGCGCATCGTCCTCCACGTCCGTGGGTCCGATGACCTGCGACCCGTCGGCGGCGACCGAGCCGGCCGGGAAGGTACTCCCTGCCTCCAGCGTCGAGCTCAGGAGGGGCACCGAGAAGAACTCGGAGACCCCGTCGCCCGCCACATCGTCCATCATGTGCGTGGCAGCCGGATCATCCTGGTACGAACCGAAGCCGTTGTAGACCCGACCCGTGACCTGGTTCGGCTGGTTGGAGTCGCCCTCGGGACGGCCGAACTCATCGGTGAGCTGGATCCCGGGGATGAAGGCATCCAGGGAGTACTGGAACTGGTTCGGGATCTCGAGGAAGTCGGTGAACTTCTCACCGATGGGATCCTCGGGGTTCCGGTCGTAGACCAGGCGACCCACGTTGGCGTAGCGGAGGTCCATGGAGGCCTCCGTCACCTCGACTGCGTCCTGGGAGACCGCCTCGAAGGTGGCGGGCTCGCCTGCGGGGTAGAAGCTGGCCGGGCTGAGACCCGTGAGCTCCGGATCGTTCTCCTCGTTGATGTAGGCCATGAACCAACCGAAGTCGGTCCGGTTCCCGGCCTTGTCCTGCGCCTGCACCTGGTAGATGTAGTACCCGGCAGGGTCGATGGCTCCCTCCAGCCCGCCAAAGGCGAAGTCCCACTCCATGCTGGTGGGGGTGCGGGTGTAGGCCGTGATTCCTGCGCCACCGGCCACGAAGCCGGCATCGGCCTCCGTGTCGGCGAAGGGCGTGGTGCTGGCCGTGGTGGCCGAGCCCACGAGGATGGTCCGGTTGAAGCCCTCGGGATCCTGGGCCACCGGGGTGACACGGATCAGGTTGTGCTCCAGCGACTCGCCGGTGGCCGACGGCGCGAAGCCGGAAACCACGTCGGTGGCCTCGATGGCCACGCCTGCGTCGGCAGCGAAGGCCTGCGCGACGAACTGCTCACCGCTGTCGGCTTCGTCCTCGTCCCACAGGAAGGTCACGTCGAAGTCCGGCGCGTCGTCGTCATACCCGAAGGTAGTCAGGGTATGGGACTGGGCGGCCGCACCGCTGGCGGACCCGCCCGAGCCGGTCTGGCTGATGCTCGTGCTGTTGCCCAGTGCGTCCTCGGCCAGGAGCCGGAGGCTGTACCGGGTGTTCGTGACGGAGTTCTCCAGGTCGTCCTCGGAGATCACCTCACCGTCGTCCAGGATCTCGATCTCCGTCTCGACGCCACCCACACCGCCATCGATGGGGGCCGTCGCGCCGGCAGAGAAGTCATACTCGGCGTTCACCCAGTTCTCGCGGTTTCCGTTGAACTCCACGATCTGGATCTCGCCACCCGTGGGCGCCTGCGTGTCGATCCGCAGCGGGAAGGGGTGATCGGCGGACCGGCTCAGGTTCAGGATCCCGCCAGTCGCGTCGGCCGAGGGGCCGGCATCGCCGGTATCGGCAAACTGGGAGGTGATGGACGGAAGGAAGCCGCCCTCCTCCACGCCGGGGCAAC
>REBX01000273.1 GCA_007692505.1 Gemmatimonadales bacterium
GGAGGGAGTGCGGGAGCGGGAGGTCAGCCTTGCCCTCTCCAACTCATTCGGGTTCGGCGGGCACAACGTCTGCCTGGCATTTCGCAGGTGGAACGGCGGTTCGGGCTGACCCCGGGCCAATTGACCTGTCCCTGTCTCCCCACGGGATTTTCATGCGCGTCGGCTTCGGATACGACTCCCACCGCTTCGATCCTTCCAGGCCCTGCATCCTGGCGGGAATCCGATTTCCCGATGCACCGGGGCTCTCCGGGTTCTCCGATGGCGATGCCATCGCCCATGCGGTCACGGACGCCATCCTGGGCGCTGCGGCCATGGGGGATATCGGGGGGCATTTTCCCCCCGGTGACGAGCGCTGGCGGGGCGCCGACTCCATGGACCTCCTGCGGCGAAGCGTTGCGCTGATCCGGGAAGGGGGCTGGGTCGTGGGGAACGTGGACGTCACCGTGATCTGCGAGCAGCCCAGGATCGGTCCTCGCGCGGACGAACTCAGGGCGTCCCTGGCGGGCTCTCTGGAGGTACCGGTCACCTCGGTCTCGGTGAAGGGGAAGACGAATGAGCGCATGGGTTGGGAAGGTGCCGGCCATGGGCTTGCTGTCCATGCCGTGGCCCTGGTCCAGCGGAACTCCGGTCCCGACGAACCCCGCGGGCCATGACCCTCGGGACGGAGTGGCGGCTGGGCCTCTTCGTCGATCACCTTGCCCTGGAGAAGGGCCTCTCCGACCGAACGGTGGATGCCTACCTCCGGGATGTAGAGCGCCTCGTTTCCTGGCTGGAGGGAAGCGACGTCCGTCCGTCCCGGCCGGACCAGGTCACCCCGGAGGACCTACGGGAGCACATCTACGACCTCAAGGACCGCTCGTACGCTGCCTCCACCATCCGCCGGGCCCAGGCCAGCCTCCGGGCCTACTTCGGGTTCCTGGTGGAGGAGGAGGGGCTCGCCACCGATCCCACCCGCCTTCTGGATACGCCCCGGGCGTCTCGCACCCTCCCCGAGGTCCTCTCGGTAGAAGCAGTGACGGCGCTTCTGGAGGACTTTCCCACGGATCGTTTCGCCTACTGGCGGGATCGATCGATCCTCGAGCTTCTCTACGCCACCGGAATGCGCGTCTCCGAGCTCACCGGGCTGGAGGTGACCCGGGTGGATCTGGAGGAACAGCTCCTCCTGGTGCTGGGGAAGGGAAGCCGTGAGAGACTCCTGCCCTTCGGTGGGCCGGCCCGCCGGACACTGGAGTGTTACCTGAGGGAGGAGAGGCCACGGCTGGATCGGGGGCGGGGCGAGGGAAAGGTCTACCTGGGGCGCACGGGTCGTCCCCTCTCCCGCATGGCCGTGTGGCAGGTGGTGCGGGATGCCTCGAAGGCGGCGGGGCTGGGTGAGGGGGTCTCGCCCCACACCCTCCGGCACAGCTTCGCCACCCACCTCCTCGAGGCGGGAGCGGACCTGGCCGCCGTCCAGGAACTCCTGGGGCATGCCGACATTTCCACGACCCAGATCTACACCCACCTGGACCGGAGCCACCTCCGGAAGGTCCACCGTACCGCCCACCCCCGCGCCTGACCGGCCCGGGACAGGCCGGGTGTCAGCGCCCTCCCCGCAGGGTCCCGGCCTGGTGGTCCGTCGACAGCCCGCCTACCCCTCCGGCCCGTTCCACGGCGGCAAAGAGGTCGGACAGGGAGCCTGCGTCCTTCAGCATCTCCACGGCCATGGCCAGGACCGGATCTCGCTGGGCCTGGACTTCCAGGGCCCGGTGCTCCCTCTCCAGCCTCTGGTAGTAGGCCACGGACAGCCTCCAGCCCAGGTACCCCCGGACCCCGTCGGTGATCAGGGCCTCGGGCACCCCGTCGGAGACCAGGCTCCGGACGAGCCCGTCCACCACGGCAGGGTCCAGGGGGGCGTCCAGGTCCTCTGCCGAGTCCCGGGCTTCCTGCGCGGCATCGAAGGCTCGTTCCTGGATTCGGCTCGCGAGGGCGATCTCGTGCTCCACCGTGGCCGAGACGAAGGACTGCTCCTCCGAGGTCAGGGTGTCGCCGGTGATCTCCAGGTCGGGGAAAACGCCGCCCCCTCCAATGATGGTACGGCCAGCCGGGGAGGTGTACCTGGGGAGGGAGTCGGTGTCCACCTCGACCCCGGGTGCACCGGGCTGGGCGCCCTCGGCCTCCGGATCGTCGGTGGCAGGAGCCGGCTCCGCATCCCGGGCCCCGGGGCCGATCTCCCGGCCCTCGCTGTCCCTCGGGATGGAGAGTGAGCGGCCCAGCGGGGTGTACCACTCGCCGCTGGTCACCCGCAGCAGGCGACCGGCAGGGAGGGGGATCACGCTCTGAACGGATCCCTTCCCGAAGGTCCTCTGACCCAGGATGATGGCCCGATCGTGGTCCTGCAGGGCACCAGCCACGATCTCGGAGGCCGAGGCCGAGAACCCATCCACCAGGATGATGAGCGGGGTGTCCGGATCCCTGGGCGCCGAGCGGGCGTACGCCTTCTCCTCGGCCACATCGGCCCCGGAGAGCCCGGGGTTCCTGGCACGGGTGGTGACGATGTGGTCGCCTCGGTCCAGAAAGAGGTCCGCCAGGCGGAGGGACTCGTCCAGGTATCCCCCCGGATTTCTACGGAGGTCGAGGATCATCCCACGGCTCCCCTCCAGGGCCGTCATCACGGAATCCACCTCGGAGGCGGAGTTCCGCGCCACCCGGTCCAGGAGGACGTATCCCACGTCGTCGAAGATCCGTTCCGCTCGAACTGCCGGGACGTGGACCTGCCTCCGGGTGATCTCGTGGGGGATGGGCCGGTCGATCCCGTCCCTGCGCACCCGCACCAGGACGGATGTGCCCTCCTCGCCCCGGATTCGGCTGGAGACGTCCTCCACGGACCACGCGTCCGAATCCTCCTCGTCCACCCCCACGATCCGGTCGCCCACCATGAGGCCGGCCTCGTCCGCCGGCGTGTTGGGGAAGACAGCGGTGATGGTCACCTGGGCATTCAGCTCGGTGATCTGCACGCCGATCCCGGCGTAGTTCCCCGTGCTCTCCTCCTCGAACTGCTCGACCTCCTCCCGGGAGAGGACGGCGGCGTAGGGGTCATCGAGCTCCCGAATGATCCCCCGGATCGCCTTCTCCCACAGCTCCTCGCTCCCGTGCTCCTCGAAGGCGTATCCTTCCAGGGCCCGAAGGACGGAGCGGAAGACCTCTTCCGCCTCCATGGCGGATTGGTCGGGAGAACTCCTCTCCACGCCGGGCCCGAAGGGAGGACCGGCCTGCTGGGCGTCGAGGCCGTCGGGCAGGGGGAGGAAGAGGACGGCGAGTGCGAGTCCGAGGAGCCGGAGGGCGCCTGCAGAAGAGCGATGTGCGGTGAGCCTTCCCATGGGGGCGAACGTCCTGGGCAGAATCGAGCGTGAGGAGGGAACAGTGGGATGGTAACCCCGCGAACCGGGGGCGTTCCCGGTGGGTAGGGGCCCCCGCTTCGGACCGGCTCGACTTGCACCTTCGACCCGTGGCGACGACGACCCCCTCCGGTCACCGGCCCACCCGGTCCCATGTTATCTTTTGGGGGCGTTTCGTGCGACCCCGCATCCTCCGCTCCCCACGCATCGCCTCGCCCCCCCGACACTCCCTGCCTTCTCCGTCCTGCCCATGCCCCCCGAGCCCTCCCCGACCGTCCCAGGCACCTCACCCTCCGTCCGGCTCCGCATCGCACAGCTCCATCCACGGAAGGGCGACGTCCCCGCGAACCTGGCCCGGGTGGCAGAGCTGTTGCAGGAGGCGGCAGGGGAGGCAGACCTCCTGGTCCTCCCCGAGACGGTGCTCTCGGGCTATTTCGTGGAGGGGGCCGCCGCATCCCTGGCCCGTTCACCTGAAGACATCGCCGAGGCGCTGGGCAATCCGCCACAAGGTGCCCCGGACCTGGTCCTGGGGAGCTGGGAGCCGGTGGCCGGTGGGGTGGCCAACAGCGCCATCCACCTCACCCCCGAAAGCGGGGACTGGGTGGTCACCCACGTGCACCGAAAGAGCTTCCTTCCCACCTACGGCGTCTTCCAGGAGGCCCGCTTCGTAGAGCCGGGCACCGAGATTCGCGCCTTCGACACCCGCTTCGGACGGATGGGCCTCCTCATCTGCGAGGAGATGCTCCACTCCCTCGCCCCCACCATCCTGGCCCTGGACGGGGCCGAGTTCCTGGTGGCCCTTGCCGCCTCACCGGCTCGGGACTTCACCCCGTCCACGTCGGGGCTCCCGGGGAACCTCCGGCGGTGGGACGTGGCCGGCAACGCCATCTCCCTGGAGCACGGCATCCCCCTGGTGGTGGCCCACCTCACGGGCAGCGAGGGCGGCAAGCTCCTGGGGGGCGGAAGCGTGGTCCACGGGCCCGGCGGTGAGGTGCTCGCCCGGGCTCCACTCTTCCGGGAGGCCCTCCTCGACCACGAACTCCACAGGGCCGGGCGTCCCCTGGAGACCCGGGAGGGGGCCCTCCTCTCCGACCTCCGCACCCGTCTACCCCATCTGGGCAGGGAGCTGGAGCGGGCAGCCCGGTCCCCTGAGGCAAATCCCCGAGCAGCCCCTCCCGGGGCGCCTGCGGCCCGCAGCGGTCCCCGGCCCCGCCCCGGCGACGCCTCCCCCCTGGAGCTGGACATCCCCCTGGTGACCCGAGCCCTGGACGCCTTCCTGGAGGACGAGGTCCGGACCCGCCGGGGCTTCGACTCCGTCGTCGTCGCCGTCTCCGGCGGGATCGACTCCGCGGTGAGCCTCCTCCTGGCCCGCCGGGTCTTCCCCCCGGAGAAGGTCCACGCCCTCCTCCTCCCCTACCGCACCTCCTCCGCCGAGAGCATCGAGCACGGGGAGGCCGTCTGCCAGGCCGTCGGGGTCACGCCCCGCACGATCCCCATCACCGACCCGGTGGACGCCTACGTCGAGTTGGAGGAACCGGGGCTCTCCCACCTCCGCAGGGGAAACCTGGCTGCCCGCTTCCGGGCCCTCGTCCTCTGGGACCAGTCCGCCTCGCTGGGCGCCCTCCCGCTGGGCACGGGGAACAAGAGCGAACGCCTCTTGGGCTATTTTACCTGGCACGCCGATGACGCTCCGCCGGTGAACCCCCTCGGCGACCTCTTCAAGACCCAGGTCCGGCACCTGGCCCGGCACCTGGGGGTTCCCTCCGACATCCTGGAGAAGCCCGCCTCCGCGGATCTGGTGGAGGGGGTCACCGATGCAGATGAGCTGGGCGTGGAGTACGAGGAGGCGGACCCGGTCCTGCACTGGCTCCTTTCGGGATGGCGTCCGGAGGAGCTGGAGGCCCTCGGCTTTTCTTCCACCGTCGTCCGCACCGTCCGGGACCGATTGGAGGGCACGCACTGGAAGCGGCGCCTGCCCACCTCCGCCATGCTCTCGTCCACGTCCATAGGGGACTTCTACCTTCGTCCGGTGGACCTCTGACCAGATCGGGGACGCCCGCCACGGGGTCCCCACCTCCTTTTCGCCCCGGGCGTGCCGTGCCCGCCCCAACCCCACGATCTCTCATGCTCCTGGTCCTGGACAACTACGATTCCTTCACCTGGAACCTGGTGCAGTTCCTGGGCGAACTCGGCCAGGAGCCGGTGGTCATCCGGAACGACGAGTGGTCCGTGGATCGGGTCCTGGAGGCCGCCCCACGGCGACTCGTGATCTCTCCCGGGCCCTGTTCGCCTGCAGAGGCGGGGATCAGCATGGAGCTCGTCCGGCGGCTCGAGGGTCGGATCCCCGTACTGGGCGTCTGCCTGGGGCACCAGGCCATTGCCGAGGCCCTGGGGGGGCGGACGATCCGGGCCCGCCAGGTGATGCACGGAAAGGTGTCCCCGGTGCGCCATGGGGGACAGGGCATCTTCCGGGGGCTTCCGGACCCCCTGCCGGTGGCCCGGTACCATTCGCTGGTCACGGACCCGGAGGCCCTTCCCCCGGCCTTGGAGGTCGTGGCCTGGTCCGGGGAGGGCCGGGACCGGACAATCCAGGCGGTGCGGCATCGGAGCGCCCCGGTCTGGGGGGTGCAGTTCCACCCCGAGTCCCTCTTCTCGGAGGCCGGCCGGGAGCTCCTGGGGAACTTCCTGGAGCTCTGAGGCCGGCCGGGTCGGCTCACTCCAGCACGAGCTCCAGTATGCGCCGCTCCAGCTCCTCGTCCCCCGGGGCCGAGTCGCCCCCCCCTGCAGAGTCCCGGAGGAGTCGCTGAATGCGGGGGACCCGTCCCGGTCGGTTCCAGACCACCACCCCCTGGATCCGGTCGTCCCTCCGGTGGAGGGCCACTCCCGGGGCGTCGGGCTCGGACCCGGCCTCCACCGTGGTCCTGGCGCCCCGGAGATCCAGCCGCCCCAGGCCCTCCCAGACCAGGTCCCCCACCGAGGAGTGGAAGGAGGGGATGGGGGCGTATGACCGGGGCTCCCCGGCCACGCCTGCACCGGCGATGACCCCGCTCTCGTTGGCGTGCTCCTCGTGTTCGGTCCGGATTCGGTTGCCGCCCAGGAACGGACAGGGGTAGCAGATGGCGTCCCCGGCCCCACGGATCCCCGGGTCGGCGGTGGCGAGCTCCGAATCCACATGGATCCTGATCGAACCAGCGGATCAGCTTGTACATTGCCGGAAAGCCGATGGAGGAAG
>REBX01000204.1 GCA_007692505.1 Gemmatimonadales bacterium
GACGCCGATATTCGTAACCAGTTGTCACTCTTCGACTTCTAACGGGACAGCCCTGCCTCGCCGGACCATACCAAAATGAACTGATAATAGACTTCGCCAGGCTCGTTGCTAACATATCGACCGTAGCGGGGGAAACCGGCATATGTGTGGCGAAAATCCCACAGTCCCATCATCCCATCCTGTTGTTTGGTATCTAGGATGGCGGCCATATCATAACACTCATTCTCGATCAACCGCGCGATTGTGGCTCCAAGGGCTGCCAGTTCTGCCTGCGACCGATCATCTATATAGCGGTGGACACATTCCGGATTCAAGTACGGGCGGCACCATTCTTCCTCTGGGTCAGGGTCCGGTGGCAGAATCCCCCCTCCACCCCCGCCCCCGCCGTCTCCTGGCGGGTCCTCCCAACCATCGCAGTTCCCCTCGATGGGTGGGACACCGTTCAGGCCCGCACCACCGTCCGGGACGCTGTTGATCCCCCCACCGCCCTCATCGTCATCGTCACAGAGGCAGAAGTTCGGGTCGTACATGGGGTCACACTCATCGTCCCCACCGCCGCCTCCGTCTCCGTCCCCGGGACCGACATCGATGGGGGGAAGACCGATGGGATCGCACGACTCGTCATCATCGGGCTCACAGCCGTCGCCGATTCCGCCTCCCGCCAGAACTCCCGGCTCATCCCCCTGCGCTGCCACGGCGGCCAGGACCTGGGTCCCGGCTTCCGGGGCCCCGAAGAACGAGCCCACCTCGTTCATGTAGGACTCCGACATGGGGAGGTGACACCTTACCTCCAAATGTCTCCTCGAGTGCGCCTCGGTTCGGCGGACCGTCAGTACCGCCCACTGGAGGTCTCCGTCCGACTGGACCGACTCCGGGATCCGGAGTCGACCGCTCCCGGTCCGTTCAACTCGGGAGCCCGCGCCCGCACGAACCACCAGGTCGCAGGTGCCTGCGGCGGGAAGGGCAGAAGACCCCGCACCGAAGGACCGGTCAAACGAGGAATTGGGATCCGGGAGGGACTGAGGTGCCGGAGTGGGCGCCTCCGTCAGGCTACCGGGGGGGGGGGGCGAACGGCTCTGCATCACCGCAGCCCGCAGCGATTACTGCGAACACCAGGGCGGGTGCCCATTTAGCAAGACCCCAAGTCACAACGGTGACTCCCATCAGGTCAGGGGAAGGCCACATCATCGCCGGAGTTGACGACCCGGCCATGTTAGTACTTCGGAAGAAATCGCGCAAGAAAGGGTTGTCACACCCAGGAAACGAAGAGAACACACTGCCCTGGGCCTGGTCATGATCCCTGTAAAGAAGCGAGAACGGAGACCCCTCCAGCTATCCGTGTTCTGCAGTCCATCCGTTGATCAACTCACCGCCACCCCAAGGTTTCCTGGCACCGAGCCCGGCCCGCCGAGAAACCTCACATTCAGCCCTCAGCGGGAGCCGGCATCGTCCAGCTCACGGAGCACGAACGGATCATCCTCGGAGGCCCTCGCGGCAGAAAGGGCCTCCTCGGCGACTGCGGAACGGACCCGCCGCAGCGCCCAGACCGCATGTCCGCGCACCAACGGCTCAGGATCGGAGAGCGCCTCTGTGAGCACTGCGATGGCCTCCTCCGGGGGCTCACTCGGCGACACGGTAGCGAGCCAGTTGCCCAGCGCCACACACACGTTCCGGGCAAACCCCGCCCGCCCCGCCCGCCGAATCGCCGACCCCCGGGAGAAGGTCTCCCAGGCGTCTTCCGAGAGGGACATCTGGAGGAGTTCGGTCAGCGGGGGACCATCTGTGCCGGGGTGCAGCGGATCCCCCTGCGACTCCTCGGAAGCCGTCGCCAGAGCGGGGGCCGAGAGGGAATCCACCGAGCCAGGATCCGCCAAACCGGAAGACCCGTCGCCGGGCAGGGCCTCCACCCCCACCGGCCGCTCCCCCGGCCCCCGCGGCGCGTAGCCCGGCTCCGTTGTCTCCTGGGCAAAGCCGGTATTGAAAGGGCACACCTCCTGGCAGATGTCGCAGCCGTAGATCCGGTTCCCCATGGCCCGGCGGTGCTCGCGGGGGATGGGGCCGCGGTGCTCGATGGTGAGGTAGGAGATGCATCGGCGGGCATCCATCACGGGGGCCCCGGAGGCGTCCCGGCCCAGGAGCGCCCCGGTGGGACAGGCATCGAGGCAAGCCCGGCAGCTCCCGCACCGATCCGCCTCGAAGGGGGGATCCGGCTCCACCTCCACGCCCAGAAAGAGCTCTCCCAGAAAGAACCACGATCCCCGGCGGGGATGGATGAGCATGGTGTTCCGCCCGAACCAGCCCAGCCCCGCCCGCTGCCCCACCTCCCGCTCCAGGATGGGGGAGGTGTCCACCGCGACCCGTCCGGGCACGTCATGACCCAGCTCTGCCTCCATGCGGCGGTGCACCCTCCGGAGCCCCTTCCGGACCACCTTGTGGTAGTCCCGCCCCCGGGCGTAGCGGGCCACGACCCCCCGGGACGGGTCGTCCGGCACCCCCGGGGGATCGGACACGTGGTAGTTGTGCCCCACCACCAGGACGGCACCCTTCGGGCCATCCGCACCGCTGCCCGGCTCCGGCCCATCCTCCGCACCGGGGAGGGCCCGGGCAGGCTGCTCCCGGCTCCGGACCGCATCCTCCCGAGCCAGCCATTTCATCCCACCCTCGTGCCCCTGGTCCAGCCACCACCGGAGGAAGCCCCCGTGGCGGGAGGGCTCCACCGAGGCGATCCCCGCCATCTCGAATCCCTCTTCCCGGGCCAGGCGGAGGAGGAGGGTACGGAGATGGGCGGGGCTCGGACGGGTCATGTGGCCTGGCTTCCGCTGTACCGACGCCCCTTCCACTCGATGCGGCGATCCCCGCGAATCCAGCTCCGCACGAGGATGAGGGCCACGACGGCGGTGCCGGCCGGGTAGATCATGCCCATCCACCAGTGGGAGCCCAGCCGTCCATAGACGCCGACCTGGATGAGGACGCAGAAGAGGGTGGCCGTGCCGGCCCAGGCCAGGACCGCGCCTCCCCAGCCGGCGGCGAGGCCCAGGAGGAGGGTGGCCGGTGGCAGGAGCCAGATGCCCACCAGGAAGAGGAGGAGGCCCGGGAGCGCCACGGGGGCCAGGGGGCCGGCGGCCTGTCGGGCACCGGTGGCCACGTTCTTCGTCCAGCCGTCCACGAGCTCGCCCAGCGACGTGTACATGCGGGTGGAAAAGACGTCCTCCCCCAAGCGGACGGCCAGGCGGTAGCCCCGGTCCACGATCTCCTGGGCCAGGCGGAGGTCCTCCACCACCTCGCCCCGCACGGCGCCGTGGCCGTCGATGGCGTCGTAGGCCTCCCGCCGGACCAGGATGAACTGCCCGTTGGCGATAGCGTGCCGGCGGCGCGAACGGTCCACGGGCTGGTCGAGCCCCCGGAACCGGACCCCGATGAGGGCAAAGACCTGCGGCTGGACGAGGCGCTCGGCAAACGTGCCCATCTCCTGGTGACCCAGGAGGGAGAGGGCGTCCAGGTCGTCCTCCCGGAGGCCTGCCAGGGCGCGGATGAGGAGGGTGGGCTCGTGGACCGTGTCGGCGTCGGTAAAGAGGAGGAGGTCGCCCCGGGCGGCGCGGGCCCCCTGCATGCACGCCCAGGGCTTGCCGAACCAGCCGTCGGGGAGGGGCTCGCCGGGCAGGAGGCGGAGGGACATGGCGGTCCCGGGGTCCAGGGCCTCCACCCGGGCCGCCGTGTCGTCAGTGGAGCCGTCGTCCACCACGATGATCTCGTGGCGGATGCCCTGCCCGGCACCCTCCAGCCGGGTGAGGCTGGCCACGCAGCGCTCGATGACCCGGGCCTCGTTCCGGGCGGGGACGATGATGGAGACCAGGGTGTCTGCAGGGGGAGGGACGTCGGGGGCGTGAGCCGGCCCGGCGGCGTCTGGCCCGGCGGCGTCTGGCCCGGCGGCGTCTGGCGCGGAGGCGTCGGGGGCCGGGGGCAGGGGTCGAGGCTCCCGGATGAAGAAGGCCATGTAGACGCCCACGGCGATCCAGGGGAGAAGGGCCGGGAGGATCCAGATCACGGCGGGCTCGGGGGTGGGAGGGCGACAGGGGAGGTGGGGCGTGGGCCGGGAGGGGCCTCGTGCACCCCAATCTACCGGAGAGGGAGAGATCCGGTCCGGGAGGATTTCCTTGCGTGCTCGGCGGCCGCGACGTACGTTACATAGTGTACGTTGAACGACGTACCCCAGCCGTGCCCGCAACCAGAACCGCACCCCGTCCTCACCCCCTCCCCATCCCACCCCCCACCGGAGCCGCCATGCCCGACGACATCACCTTCTCGAACCGGGAGCTGGACGTCATGAGCATCCTCTGGGAGAACGAGTCCGGAACCGTGGCCGAGGTCCGAGAGCGCCTCGACGTGGACGTGGGCTACACGTCGGTGCTCAAGTGCCTGCAGGTCCTGGAGGAAAAGGGCCATGTGACGCACGAGAAGGACGGGCGGGCCCACCGCTACTTCCCCACGGTGCAGGCGAAGGACGCCGGACGCACCGCGCTGGGGCGGGTGGTGGACAAGATCTTCCACGGCTCGGCAGAGCTCACCCTGGCCCGCCTGGTGGAGGACCAGGCGATCTCCCCCCGCGAGCTTGAGCGCATGCGCAAGATCCTGGACGGGCTGGCCCGGGAGCACGCCCGGACAGAGGAGGAGAAATGACCGTCGCGGGCCTCATCCTCCACGCCCTCCTGGTGGGGCTCCTGGTCTCCGGGGCCGCGTGGTGCCTGGACCGGGCGCTGTCCCCCACCCGGCTCCCCCTGCGCTGGATCTGGCTGGGCGCGCTCCTCCTGGCCATCGGCCTTCCGGTGTGGGCCGCCGTGGGTCCCGGCATGCCGGGGTCCGAGTTCGCCGCCGGGGTGGAGCGGGGCCAGGACGGGGAGGACCCGGCCCTGGCCGCCGACCTGGAGGCCGGACCGGTCCCGGGCCTCTCCATCCTGGAGACACGCGCGCTGGAGCGGGGGCTCGGGGCCCTGGCGGCCCGCGTCCCCTCGGGGCTGGAACCGGTCCTGGCCGGGGGATGGGCCCTGGGCTCCCTGGCCTTCCTGGGGCTCCTCCTGGTCCGCTCCCATCGAGACCGGAGGCGCCGCCGCAGCTGGCCCATGGCTCGGATCCACCACCGGGACGTCCGGATCGCTCCGGGCACCGGGCCCGCCGTCATGGGGGTGCTCCGGCCCGAGATCGTGCTCCCGGCCCCACTCCGGAGGGAACCCCCCGGAACGCTCCGCCTCGTCCTGGCCCACGAGGGCGAGCACGTGGACCGGCGCGACCCCCTCCTCCTGGCTCTTGGGCTCCTCCCCCTCGTGGCCATGCCCTGGAACCCCTTCCTGTGGTTCATGAACCGCCGGCTCCGGGCCGCCGTGGAGCTGGACTGCGACCAGCGGGTGTTGGGGACCGGTGTCCCCGCACCCCTCTACGGCCAGCTCCTGGTCACCATGGGCCTCCATCCCCCCAGGCCCGTCCCCGGGGGTGCCATCCTGGCGCTCCGCGGATCCCGACCCACCCTCGAACGCAGGCTCCTTGCCATGAAGACTCGAACGAGCATGTCCCGCGCGCTCCCCACCCTCCTCCCCGCCGCCCTGGCGGCCCTCCTCCTCCTGGTCGTGGCCTGCGCCACCGACTCGCCAGTTGAGGACCGGGGCCCTGCAGACGAGACCGCAGCCGCCGAGGAGGAGGCCGACCCGCAGGCCGACGTGGCCGAAGACCCCCAGTTCACGCCGCGCACCGAGGAGCCCCGCCTCCTGAACGCCGGGGACGTGAGCCAGCGGCTCGAGGACCGCAAACCCGACGACATCGCCGAGGGCGAGACCCTGGAGGTAGGCGTCCACATCTACATCGACGAAGAAGGCTCCGTGGCCAATATGCTCGTGAACCAGAGCTCCGGTCGCGAGGACGTGGACACCGCCGCCCTGGAGGTGGCCCGGACCATGGAGTTCTCGCCGGCCATGAACGAGGACGAGCCCGTGGCCGTCTGGATCAGCCTCCCCATCCGCTTCAGCGGGGGTAACTGAGCTCCCCTGCCAGCACCCGGTAGCGGCGGCCGTCGGCGGCTCGGTCCGGGGGGAAGGTGACCACCTCCTCCCCGGGCTCGAGCCCGCCTGCCAGGGCCGTGTAGTCCGGCGTGCGCAGTTCCACCTCCACCGGGCGCGCCTCCAGGCGCCGGCCCCCGGCCACGAACACCACCTCCCGGCCCTCTCGCCGGGTGACGGAGCCCGCCGGCACCCGGAGGCGGTCGGCCCGTTCCTCCAGGAGGATCGTCACCTCCACCCGGGCCCCGTCGGGGAGCCCGGCCTCGTCCCAGCCCCCGCCCCCGCCCTCCGCCCCCTCGGGCTCGATGACGACCCGCACCCGGAACTCGGGCACCCCCAGGGTCGACGTCCCCGGACGCCCCACGGGCTCCACCTGCACCACCCGGCCCGCCAGCTCCATCCCCGACCGGGGCGATCCCACCCGGATCCGGGCCGGCCGCCCTTCTTTCGCCCCCCGACCGGCCCCCTCTCCGCCCCCCCGACCCGCCAGCC
>REBX01000159.1 GCA_007692505.1 Gemmatimonadales bacterium
GAATCCCGTTGGGAGTGGGCGACGGGCGGGTGGGCTCGGCAATGAAAGATGCCGGGTCGGGCCGGTGCGGGCCAGCCGGAGGCCGATCCCGCGGTCGGCAACGGAACCTTGGAACCGCCCCGGGGCTTTCGTAGATTCCGGCGGTTCCCTGCGCCGTCCCCTCTCTCCGCCCCCGTCAAACGAGCCCCGCCCGTGAGCAACTGGAAGCGTCGCCCCAGCCACACCGTCGACATCGGAGGCGTCCTGGTCGGAGGCGACCACCCCGTGGTCGTCCAGTCCATGACGAACACGGACACCGCCGACGTGGAGGGGACGGTCCGGCAGGTCTCCGAGCTGGCCGGGGCCGGAAGCGAGCTCGTTCGGGTGACGGTGAACAACGACGACGCCGCCCGGGCCGTGCCCACCATCGTGGAGCGCCTCCGGGACGCCGGCCTCGACGTGCCCATCGTCGGGGACTTCCACTACAACGGGCACCTCCTCCTGGATCGGTTCCCGGAGTGTGCCCGGGCCCTGGCCAAGTACCGGATCAACCCCGGCAACGTGGGGACGAAGCGCCGGGACGAGAACTTCCGGAAGATCGTCTCCATCGCGGTGGACAACGACAAGCCGGTTCGCATCGGGGTGAACTGGGGCTCCCTGGACCAGGACCTCCTCACGGAGCTCATGGACCGGAACGCCGGGCTGCCCGAGCCCCGGGACGCCGGTGCGGTCCTCCGGGACGCCATGGTGGAGAGCGCCATGCGGTCGGCGGAGCTGGCGCAGGAGACGGGGCTCGGCGAGGACCGGATCCTCCTCTCCGCCAAGGTCTCCGACGTGACCGAGCTCGTGGCCGTGTATCGGCAGCTCGCGCCCCTCTCCCGGTACCCCCTCCACCTGGGCCTCACCGAGGCCGGGATGGGGGCCAAGGGCATCGTGGCCACCACGGCGGGGCTGGCCCCCCTCCTCATCGAGGGAATCGGGGACACGATCCGGGTCTCCCTGACCCCGGAACCCGGTGGGGACCGGGCCGAGGAGGTGCGGGTGGCCCAGCAGATCCTCCAGTCGCTGGGGATCCGGAGCTTCGAGCCCCAGGTCATCTCCTGCCCCGGGTGCGGACGGACCACCTCCACCTTCTTCCAGGAGATGGCCCAGGACATCCAGGCCTACCTCCGGAAGCAGATGCCCCACTGGCGAGACCGGTACCCCGGGGTGGAGGAGCTCTCCGTGGCCGTCATGGGGTGCGTGGTGAACGGGCCCGGCGAGTCCAAGCACTGCGACATCGGGATCTCCCTGCCGGGGACCTTCGAGGAGCCCAAGGCGCCGGTCTATGTGGATGGCGAGCACTTCCGCACCCTGAAGGGCGAGGGGCTGGTGGAGGAGTTCATGGGTATCCTGGAGGACTACGTGGAGCGGCGCTACGGCTCGGGCGACGGGGCAGGGGAGACGGCCGGGGAGCCCGTGGGGGCGCCCTCGGCCTGAGGGTGCGGCGCAGGGCGTGCGCCCAGGCAGGCGTGCGTCCCTGCTCGTGAGTCCGCTTGGCGCGATGGCGGGACGGTGCCTACGGCCGCCGGGCCCGGTCCTCCCGCCGCTGGTACTCCCACAGGGCGCGGGCCTCGAGCTCCCGGACCCCCTGGTCCGGCATGGGCACCCGCCAGACCTGGAGGAGCTCCCGGGCGTCGTCATCGTGGACGAGCATGGAGTCGGGGTTCATGACCATGGCCCGGTACCAGTCGTAGTCCCGGCGCTCCGTGATCCCCAGGAGGGAGGGGCCCACCACGGGGGTCCCGTCCATGCGATGGCAGGCCAGGCACCCCCGGTTCCGGTACCAGCGCTCGCCCGCCGCTGCCATGGCCGAGTCGATGGGGGCATCGGCTTCCGGGGCCGCCAGGATCCGCACTGCCTCCGGATGCTCCGGGTCCCAGGGTCCGTCCAGGGGGGTCCAGTCCGGCGAGGTCTCGGCGCAGCCCGCCAGGAGGACCACCAGGAGGGTCATCAGGAGGGCCCGGCCCGGGAGGGAGGGGCGGTCTGGACGGGGGGGGCGGAGGAATCGGAGCATGGGTGCATCAAAGGTCGACCTCCGGACCGTCGAGGTCCAGATCCTGGGAGGTACGGGTCGGCCGGGGGAGGGCAGCCCGGTGGGGTTATTGGTTTTTTATATGCCCCCGGGGAGAGATCGGGCGGCCCTATTAGTATTTTATATAGACGGTGGCGTTGGGAACATGGGGTTATGAGTATTTGATATAAATTGGGCGGCAGGCGGCAGGCGGCAGGCGGCAGGCGGCAGGCGGGAGCACTCGCCAGGAGACGGCGGCCCCGACGCGGCCTCGCCAACTTGCCCCCCTGCCCCGGGAGCCCTACGGTGTCGGCAGGAGGGGCCTCGTGCGGGCCAGTTCAACCATCCCCCCGCCCCAGGCGGGTCGCCAGCTTGGGAAGGCGTCAGTTTGTACGGGCGCCAGGGTGGATCTGCAACTCTTTTCCGGCGGATCTCGTCTGATAGGGGAGGGAGGAGGCGAGACCCACCTCCCCCGGTACCCCGCCAGGCCCCTGGGCCGGCCTCCGGCGTGGCCCTCGATCCCCATCCAGCCGAATGCGGAGTCCCCAGATGAAGCTTTCCCGCGGAACCCTGAGCCTCCTCACCGTGGGGCTCCTCTTCGTCGCCGTGGTCGCCGGAGTGGGGTGGCGCATCCTCTCGGATTCCGGCAATGGTTCCGGAGGAGTCGAAAGGGCGGAGCGCCCCGACACCGAGGGGGTCGAGGTGGCCTCCGCCGATGCCTTTGCCGGGGCCCGGGTGGTGGAGGGGGCCGCGGCAGTGCGGGACACCCTCTGGATCCACGTGGTGGCCTCCGGTGAGGTGGCCGGGTACCGGGAAAGCCGGATCGCCGCCCGCACCGGAGGGGTGGTGGAGGCTGTCCACGTCCGGGAGAACCAGCTGGTGCAGGCCGGGGACCTCCTCGTCCAGCTGGACACCGTGGAAGCCACCATGCAACTCGCGCAGGCCCGGGCAAGCCTCGTCACCGCAGAGGCGGACTACCGGGACCGGCAGCTCCGCTTCCGCGCCGACGACGCACTCCTCTCCGGGCTCCCGGACCTCCCGTCGCCGGAGGAGCGGGACCAGCTCTTCCGCATCGAGAGCGGGCTGGTAGCCGCCGAGGTCGAGATCCAGCGCGCCGAGATGGAGATGGACCTCACCCGGATCCGGGCACCTTTCACGGGCCGGGTGGCCGACCTGGACGTGGTGGAGGGGGCCTACCTTGGCGGGGGCGGCGAGGTGCTGACTCTCATCCAGACCGACCCGGTGAAGGTCCATGTGAACATCCTTGAGGCGGACCTCCAGTACATGCAGGAGGGCCGGCGGGCAACGGTGCGGCTCACCGCCATCCACGGCGAGACCTTCGAGGCCCGGGTGGAGTCGGTGAACCCCCGCATCGACCCGGACATGAACCGGACGGCCAGGGTCACCCTGGTCCTCCCCAACTCCGACGACCGGATCCGTCCGGGCATGTACGCCCGCGTGAACCTGGAGACCCAGTCGTACCCGGACCGGGTCCTGGTCCCCCGGGACGCTGTGGTGGAACGGGGAGAGGAGCGCCGGGACGTGGTCTTCGTGGCACTGAACCCCGACGAGGACGGGGGGGCCATGACGGACTGGCGGTACGTCACCGTGGGGCACTCCAACGAGACCCACGTGGAGATCGTTCCCCACGAGGAGACCTCCATGGTGGAGCCCGGCGAGATCGTCCTGGTCCGGGGCCACGAGGACATCGCCCACCAGACGGCGGTGCGCCTGGTGGAGAACGTGACGGTGGCGGAGAGGGAGGAGGGATCGTGATCCGCGGGGGAGCTGGTGCCCTGGTGGTGGGGCTGGCGGTCTTCATGGCCGGCCCTCCCCGTGTTTTGGCCCAGGAGCCCACCCAGGGCGTGGACGTGCCCGTCATCACCCTGGAGGAGGCCCGGGCCCGGGCCCTGGGGATGAACCCCGGGATCCGGCAGTCCACGAACAACCTGGAGCTGAACGCCATCGAGCGGAGGGAGGCCTGGCTCGGGCTCCTGCCCCAGCCCTCCATCACCGTCCTGTCCACGAACATGAGCTGGCAGCGCCAGACCCTGGCGGAGGACAACTTCGGCGAGCCCCTGGAGCGGGAGATCGTGGAGACGGTCCAGACCTCCCGGAGCAACCAGGGGGCGGCCCTCTCCTTCAACTTCAACTTCAACGACATCCTCCGGATCCGGGACCAGCGCACCCAGGCCGAGCTCCGGACCTCCACGAGCCGGGAGCAGGAACACACCCTCCTGGCCGACGTGGCCCTGGCCTACTTCGACGTCCAGGAGCAGGCTTCGGCCCTGGCCCTGGAGGAAGAGCTGGTGGCCTCGGCCCGGGAGGCCCGGGACGTGGCCCTCCGCCTCTACAGCCTGGGCAGGCGGGAGCGGACGGACGTCCTCTCGGCCGAGCTGGACGTGGCGGAGCGGGAGAGCCAGCTGGAGGACCTGAGGTCGGAGCTGGAGGGCCGGCGCCTTGACCTCCGGACGGTCATGGGGGACCCCGACGTGGGGCCCTTCCAGGTGGAGGAGGCCGATCCCCGGGTGTTCGACCCCACCGTACTGGACGAGGAGGCCCTGTTGGCGGAGGCCCTCGCCTCGAGCCCCCGGATCCGTGAGGCCAGGCTCCAGCTCGAGGTGGCGGACCGGAGCGTGACCATGGCCCGGGCCGAGTGGCTGCCCACCCTCACCCTCAACCTGAACACGAACCGGCAGGAGTTCCTCCGGAGCGGGGACGCCTTCTTCCAGGTGGCGCCGGACGGACAGTGGTCCCGGAACGTGAGCCTGGGCATTTCCCTCCCCGACCCGGGCCAGTACTTCAACCGACAGAACAGCTCCCGTACCAGGCAGATCAGCCTGGAGAACCAGGCCGAGTCCATGCGCCAGGTGGAGCTCGAGCTGGACCGGGACGTCCGTTCCCAGCTCTCCAGCCTTCGCTCCGCCCACAGGAGCGTGGAGCTCCAGACGCGGCGCGTGGAGCTGGCCGAGGAGAACCTGGAGGAGAGCCTGGAGTCATACCGGCTGGGAAGGACGGACTTCCTCCAGCTCCAGTCCGCCTCCGAGCAGGCGGCCCAGGCCCGCAGGCAGGAGCTCCAGACGCGATTCCAGTTCCAGCGAATCCGGATCCAGCTGGAGCGGGTCCTGGGGACACCCCTCCAGGTGCCGGAGGAGGGCTCCTGATGTCCCTGCCCGGCCTCGCGGTCCGCCGCCCGGTGGCGGTTTCCATGTTCTTCCTGGCAGTGGCCCTCCTGGGCATCATCTCCTTTGTCCGCCTCCCGGTGGACCTCCTTCCCGACGTGAGCTACCCCCGCCTGGTGGTCCACACGTCGTACCCGGAGGTGGCCCCTTCCGAGGTGGAGCGGGTGATCACGGAACGCATCGAGGCGGTCCTGGGGGCCACCCCGGGGGTGGAACAGACCACCTCGGTCTCCCGGGAGGGCGTGAGCCTGGTGACCCTCCGGTTCGGGTGGGGGGCCGACATGGACATGGCCATGATCAATGCCCGGGAGCGGCTCGACAACCTCCGGGGCCAGCTCCCGGACCAGGCGAGCCGTCCCCAGATCCTCCGCATCGATCCGGAGGCGGAGCCCATCATGGTGATCTCCGTGGCGGGCCCGGACCTCTGGGAGACGAAGGAGCTGGCGGAGAACGTCTTCCGAAGGCGGCTCGAGCAGGTGGACGGCCTCGCGCAGGCCACCGTGACCGGCGGGCTGGACCGGGAGATCGTGGTGGAGGTGGACCCGGAGCGCCTGGCCTCCCTGGGGGTGGAGATGGACCAGGTGGCCAACGCCATCGACCAGGCGAACCACCAGGCAGCAGCCGGGAGCATCCTCAGGGGGCAGGTCCTCTATCCCCTCCGGACCCTGGGCGAGTTCCGGAGGACCTCGGAGATCGCCGACGTGGTGGTGAGCGGAGGGGGCACCGAGTCCGGACGCCGAATCCATGTCCGCGACGTGGGCACCGTGCGGGACGGGTTCGCGGACCGGGAATCCCTGGCCCGATACAACGGGCGGGAGGCCGTGGGAATTATGGTCTTCAAGGAGGCCGACGCGAACACGGTGCAGGTGGCCCGCCGGGTGGAGGAGGTCATGGCCGGCCTCGCCGCCGACTTCCCCGAGGTGGACCTGGCCGTGGCCAGCTCCCAGGCCGGCTTCATCTCCGACTCCATCGACAACGTGGTCTCGGCCCTGGTGGCAGGAGGTGTGCTGGCCTTCCTGGTCCTCTTCCTCTTCCTCCGGGAGCCCCGGTACCCCGTGGCGGTGGCGTTGGCCATCCCCATTTCGGTCATCGGGACCTTCGGCCTCATGGAGCTCTTCGGGGTCTCGCTGAACATCATGAGCCTGGGTGGACTCGCCCTGGGGGTGGGGATGCTGGTGGACAACT
>REBX01000160.1 GCA_007692505.1 Gemmatimonadales bacterium
GCCCAGCTGGCGCATCGTGCCCGAGGAGCTGGCCCGGCAGGCCCTCAGGGAGATGAACCCGGGGGAGCGCTGAGCCCCATCCGGGAGAGGACCGAACCGGTCACCGCATCCCGGGGCGCCTCCATCCCCACGTACTCGGCCACGGTGGGCGCGATCACCGTGAGGGGCACCCCGTCGAAGCGGCCGGCCTCGAAGCCCCCGCCCACCCCGCAAAACACCGTGTGCATGTCGGGCTCCGTGCTGTCGAAGCCGTGGCCCGTCCACATGTTCGTGTCCTCCAGGGGGCCCTGCCCCGCCGTGCTGGCGTTGGCCCGGATCCCCGGCGCCAGGCTCCAGTAGACGTCGCCCCCGGCGGGCCCGCCCAGCCCCAGCTCCGGGTACTCCTCCGGGACCAGGGTCCGGGTCACCACCGGCCGGCCCTCCTCGTCCTCGAACCCTTCCAGCGCCTCCCGCACCGCCTGGATCACCTCCGCCTCCTCCTCGGGGGGCACGATCCCCTCCCGCCAGGCCGTGCGGTTCACACTGATCCAGTAGCCGTTGGGCGCCACGGCCCGGGTCCGGGAGAGGTCGATCTGCCCCTCGTCGTCCCGCACCAGCAGCCCGGCCTCCTCCAGGAGGCGGTTGGGCCGGAAGATCCGCCAGGTCGTCCGCATCCCGTGGTCCCCCGTCAGGAAGAGGGCCGCCCCGGCCTCCTCTGCCAGCGACAGGAGGTGCTCCACCCGGTGGTCCACCAGGGCCCACGTCCGGGCCCTCAGGTCGCCCAGGGCCTCCGCCATCTCCGGGTCGTAGCCCGGCCACTCCTCCTCCAGCCAGCCCAGGAGGGGGTGGTCGATGGCATCCCCCAGGGGGAAGTAGTCCACCATGAGCCGGGGCTCGTACTCGTTCCAGAGGAAGGCCGACCCCCGCATGAACTGCCGGGTGTGGAGCTCCGCCGTCTCCAGGTAGCGGGCCTCCGCCGTCCCGTCGCCCCCGTCCTGCACCGTGGTGCCCAGGAACCCGTTGGAATACGTCCCGAACCCCGACCCCCCGAACCAGCCCCGGACCGCGTCGTCGTAGGCCTCCTGCAGGTCGGGCCGGTTCGTCTCCACCAGGTCGAAGCCGGGCTGGAAGAGGACGAAGTCCGAGCCGTCCTCCTCCACCTCGAAGAGCCTCAGGTAGAGGAAGACCCGCCCGCCCTCCACGGGGAGGGCCAGCGCGTCCGAGAAGTGCCGGGCCAGCTCCCGCCCCTCCACGGGCTCAGCCTCCACGTCCTCGGCATGGGCATGGATCGCCCCGTCCAGCTCCGGCTCCACGTTGGCGCTCATGGTGCGGTAGCCGTCCGCATCGCCGTGGAGGAGGAAGTGGACGACCCCGGCATCCGTCTCCCACCGCCACGCCCGGGGCTCGGGGGCGCCCTCCGGCACGTCCAACCCGCTCCACTCGGCCACATCTGCCGGCTCCAGCTCCCGGTCGGGCCGGAGGACCCCGCTCCGCCCGAAGCTCGTGTTGTAGCCGTTCATGGCCTGCACGAAGTCCTGCGAAAGCGCCTCTGCCGACTCCGCCCGCCGGGCCTCCTGCTCCTCGGTGCGTTCGACGTCGATGGCCGGGTAGCCGGGCACTCCGGGGGCCTGGGTCCCATGGTGCGAGACCACCGGGACGCCGGTCCGCCCCCCGGTGATCCAGAGGGGCTCCGCCGCCGCGGCGTCGTAGTGGAAGCCCCGCACCGACTCCAGCACCGTGTGCTCCCCCCTGGGCAGCGCCGGCACGCTGTTGGCCGTCACCAGCGACACGTCCCCGAAGGCCCCGGTCCACATCACCGAGTGGCTCGCCGCCGTCACCGAAGGGAAGCTGGGAATCGCATACTCCGCGCACATCCCGCCATCCAGCGCCCCCAGGAGGGCAGGCACCCGGGTCTCGTCCAGCGTCTCGCGGAGGATCCCCTCGTGGAGGGCATCCACGCTGAGGAGGATGGCCCGCCGATCCCCGTCCGTGTCCGGCCCTCCGTCTGCCGGCTCGCACGCCGTCTGTGCCAGGGTGAGGAGGAGGAGGAACGGAAGGACGAGGCGGATCGGGCGAAGGGCCATGTCGGGCAGCGAAGGGAGGAATGGAGCCGGGCGGGACCACCGCGTCCGCTGGACGGGGCGGTGGCAGGCCTCGCAAGATAGGATCCATGAAGCCGAAGGACGAGGTCTCCTCCCCCCCTCACCGGATTGTGACATGATCACCACCCTGCTCGTGGTTGCCCTGGCCGGCACCGCCCCACCCCCCGTGGCCGCCGACACCCTCCACGTACCCCCGCCGGGCGCCTGGGAGACCCGGGCCCCCGAGGCCCTGGGCATGGACCCGGATGCCCTGGAGGCGGCCATCTCCTTCGCCCTGGAGGCCGAGAGCACCACCCCCAGGGACCTGGCCGTGGCCCACCTCCGGGGCTTTGGCCGAGAGCCCCTGGGCGACGCCGTGGGCCCCTTCCGGGAGCGGGGCGACCCTTCCGGCATCATCGTGAAGAACGGGTACATCGTGGCCGAGTGGGGCGACCCCCACCGGGTCGACAACACCTTCAGCGTCACCAAGAGCTTCCTCTCGGCGGTGGTGGGGCTCGCCCACCACCGGGGGCTCATCCCCGACATCCACGAGCCGGTGGAGCGTCTCATGGCCCCCGTGCAGGTGGAGGACCCGCGCTGCGTGGCCCCCGGTCCCCCCACCCGGGACTTCGACGGCCCGGCCGACCCCTTCATCCCCTTTGCCGGGGACCATGCCGGGGCCATCACCTGGGACCACCTCCTCCGGCAGACCTCCGACTGGGCCGGCACCCTCTGGTGCAAGCCCGACTGGGCGGACCGCCCCGCCGGCGATGCGGACACGTGGGGGGCCCGGGACCGCCACGAGCCGGGCACCCGGTACGAGTACAACGACGTCCGGGTGAACCTCCTGGCGCTGGCGGCCCTGAACGTGTGGCGGCGGCCCCTCCCCGAGGTTCTTCGCGAGCACCTCATGGACCCCATCGGGGCCTCGCCCACCTGGCGCTGGACGGGCTACGACACCTCGTGGATCCTCCTGGACGGTCAGTGGGTGCAGTCCGTGAGTGGCGGGGCCCACTGGGGGGGCGGGATGTTCATCAGCGCACGGGACATGGCCCGCTTCGGGCTCCTCCACCTCCGAAAGGGGCAGTGGGGTGACCGGGAGGTCCTCCCGGAGAGCTGGATCGACAAGGGGCTCGAGCCCGGCGAGGCAAACCCTGGATACGGGTTCATGAACCACTTCCTGAATGTGGACGGCCGGAACCTGTCCTCGGCCACACCCGGATCCCACTACCACGCCGGTGCGGGCTCCAACATCGTCTACGTGGATCCGGAGCACGACCTGGTGGTGGTGGTCCGGTGGATCCGGCAGCAGGCCCTGGACGAGTTCATCGGCCGGGTCCTGGCCTCCATCCCGGACTGACGCCCCCTCTCTCCCCGGCACAACGAAACGGGCCCGATGCGCCAACTGCGCATCGGGCCCGTTCCTCGTTCAACCCGCCAGGCAAGACGGTGGGGACATCCCCACCGCCTGCCCGCCGGGGTCAGTCGTCCAGCATGCGGCGCACCTCGCGCTCCAGCTCCTGGAAGTGGAGCTGCGTCATCCGGTCCGAGGACCGGTTCGCGGCACTGGACAGCGCCGTGGCCAGGTCGGCCATCTCGGCCCGGACGATGGGCCGCGCATCGGACATGACGCGCTGGCCCTCGGGGTTCAGGTACTCGTCCATGGTGGACACGAACACCCGCTGCAGGCTCCGGCGATAGACGTTCACCTGCGGGTTCGAGGCATCCAGCTCGGTCCAGACACCGGCCCTCAGGTCACCCAGGAGGTCCGACACCGTGTAGCTGGGCTGGCCGTTGGACATGGCCTCGTACTCCACCAGCCGGTTCAGCCTGGGCTCGCTGATGAGGGTCCGGAAGACGTTGGCCGACGAGTTGGAGAAGCGCTGCACCACCCCGTCGGACTCGATGCGCCGGAGGATGTCCTGGTCCAGGAACATCTCCGGGACGTGGAAGGCGTTCTCCGCCAGGTACTGGAGTGCCTCCTGCTGCCGCTCTCGCTCCACCGGGGTGAACCTCTCCCCCGTACCGTAACGGTTCTGGGTGTAGGCCCCACCCACGATGGAGGCCACGTGGTTGTTGTACCGACCCCACTGGGACACGGCGTTGGAATAGAGCTCCTGCAGGAGGGAGTAGTCCTGGCCAGGCTTTTCCGCCACGTCCAGGAGCATGTCCATGACCCGCTGCAGGTTCCTCATTCCCAGGGTGGAGGACTGCACGGCATCGGCATTCCCCACCGCTTCGGTGACGGCCTCGGGGTCATTGCCCGCGCCAGGCGTCGTGAAACGGAACCAGGGAATGGTGTCCTGCATCTGGGACCACTCGTTCAGCGTCTCCCACTCCTCGTCGGGGGTGGTGGCGCCGGGGATGGGCTTGTGGCCCCACATGACCGCGTACCTGTCGTACGGACCCACCTTGGGAATGAGGAGCTCCGGGGGGATGTTGTCCTCGGGCTGTGCCACGTAGTTCAGGCGGGAGTAGTCCATGAGGGTGGCCACATGGCTCCCCTTCCGCTCCAGGAAGGACCGGGAGCGGATGGAGTCGGCCGGATACATGGCCGACGCCTTCATGTTGTGGGGGAAACCGATGGCGTGTCCCACCTCGTGGGCCACCACGTACTCCACCATGGCCCCGATGATGGAATCGGGCATGGGGAACTGCTGGGCCCGCTCATCCAGGGGGCCGGCCTGGGTGAAGTACCAGTTCCTGACCAGGTTCATCACGTTGTGGTACATGTTCACTTCTGCCTTGATGATCTCCCCGGTCCGGGGGTCCACCGTGTTTCCACCCGTTGCATTCTGGGTGGTGGACGGCCGCCAGTAGATCATGGAGTGGCGGGCATCGTGGGGAGACCAGCTGGGGTCCTCCTCCGGGTCCGGTGCGATGCGGGCCACGATGGCGTTGGAGAAGCCTGCTTCCTCATACGCCTCGACCCACTGCTCCACCCCTCGGACAGTCCAGGGGACGAGCCACTCGGGGGTTGCCGGGTCGATCCAGAACTCGATGGGCTTCACCGGATCGGACATCTCGGCGGAGGGATCCTCCTTCTCCAGCCGGAAACGCCGGATGTAGCGACGCTGCTCGGCCCGGGGCTCGGGTCGGGAGTAATCCGTGGTGGTCATGGACATGAAGCCCACCCGGCTGTCGTGGAGCCGGGGCATCATGGGGTCCTCGGGGAGCCGGATCATGCTCCACGTAACCTTCACCGTGTTCGCCGGGGTGCCGCCGGGGACGTTCTGGCCCGTCTGCACCGCGGTGATGTTGATGTTCTCCGGGAACGCCCAGAACTCGTCGATCCAGCTCCGGTCCCCCTGGAGTCCCGACACCTGGATGAACTCCGGGATGTTGGACCTGAAGAGCCGGGTGACCTGGATGACGGGGGCATCGCCCTCGCCAAAGGTCTCGATCTCGAAGGAGGCGATGAGGTTGCCTCGGTTGATGTTGTCCACGGCCCGGCTGATGGCCGAGTTCTCGTCGGCAATCATGTTGAACGACACGGTGCGGAGGTCGATGCGATCTCCACGCCTCTCCCAGCGGACCGTGCGGTTGCCCCGGTTCCCGAAGCCCCCTTCGTCCTGGCGGGCCATGATCATCATGTCCTTGCCCAGCTCTTCCACCGGGATCTCGAAGAAGAGCTCCTCGTCCACCATGTGGACCTTGAACAGCCCTTCCTTCGTCTCGGCCTCGTCGGTGATGACGTCGGAGTAGGGGGTCGGGTCGTCACTGGACGGGCGGGCCTGTCGGTCCTGGGCCGGCCGCTCGGTCTGGGCGGGGGCCGCCTCCGGCGACGGCGAGGCAGGTGCCTCCCGTGCCGAGCACGCGGACATGGCCAGGATGGCCAGCGCCGCGATGGGGGTCACCAGATTTCGGGGGACTCGCATGGTCACTCTCTGTTTGGAACGTGAGCGCGCGAACGGGGACCGGGGACCGTCACCGGCAGGCGACGGTGGGGTCACGGTCGGGCGTTCGCTGGAACGGGAATCGGGGCCAACATACGGGTCCGGTGGCGCCACGTCGAGGCCGACGCCACCGAACCGGGTGGGGAAGGGGGTCAATCCTGTTCGTCGTCCTCCTGGAGGGCCACGGGCTGGCGAGGCTCGAGTTCAACCGCCCACATCCCGCTGTTCCAGTCGGAGAAGTAGATCATCCCCCGGTACGGCATGGCACTCCAGACCATGGGGGCGTTGGCGATGTAGCCGGCCGGGTCGTACGACTTGAAGACGGCCATCTCCCGGCCCTGGGTAGCCAGGTTGCCCATCAGGTCTCCGGAGACGTCCACCACCCGCATCCCGCCCTCGTAGTAGGCCTGGTACATGACATCATCCTCCACCCAGACGTTGTGGGTCCCGTACTCGGGCACCTTGTAGCGGGCCACCTTCCGGGGGTTCTCCATGTCCGTGAAGTCCAGGATGTGGATGTAGCCCGCCGTGTGGGAGGGGGTGCCGCCGGAATCCGTCTCCGGGTCGTAGGGCTCCCTGGAGAGTCCTCCCTCGAGGGCCCGGCCGCCCCGGCTCAGGATCTCGTCGCCGGCGAAGACCAGGAAGCTGCCCGTGGACTCCTGGTAGTAGGGGAAGACGGCGTGGGTCCGGTCGCCGGGGGTCCGCATCTGCGACACGAAGACCGGGTTCTCCGGCGTCCCGCCGTACGCCCCGTTCCCCACGTCGTAGACCAGGATCCCGCATCCCCACTGGGCGGAGTAGCCCATCCCGTCCAGGACCCACACGTCGTGGATCCGGCAGTTCTCGTGCTGCACCTCGCCCACCGTGCGGGGGTTGTAGAGGTCCTCCACGTCGATGATCACGTACTTCTGGCCCCCGGAGAGGGCGTAGAGGTAGTCCTCCTCGGGGAACGCGTTGTGCACCCCGCCGGTGAGGCCCTCGTTGTACTCCGTGGCGATGACGGGGTGGGCCGGATCCGCCAGGTCGAGGATCACGACGCCGTTCCTCCGGTCCGACGCCCCCTCCCGGGTCATGATGGCGTAGCGGGCATCGGGCGAGACCTTCACGTCGTTCACCGTGCGGGCGTCCACCTGGACGGAGTCGGTCTTCACCATGTTTGCCGGGTCGGTCACGTCCCACATGAAGGCCCAGCCGTCGCTGCCCCAGGTGCCCGAAATGGCGTAGTCCCTGCCGTCGTTCCCCTCGAAGACCCAGAAATCGGAGGTGTGCTGGTCGGACACCCGCCCCTGCCCGCGGAAGTTCACCCGCTGGACGGCGTGCCTGGGCCCGACCTCCACGCTGTGCCGGGCCTGGAGGGGACCGGCGGAGGCCGTGACGCGGTAGATCCCGGGCTCCTGGGCCACGAACCGGCCCTCATCCACCAGGGCCGTGGCCCCGGGCTGGATCCGCTCGTCGGCCGGGTGGAAGGTGTGGCCCCAGCTCGCCGGGATGCCCTCCACCTCGTTTCCGTCCGAGTCCAGGAACCGGGCCTCGAAGCTCAGGACGTCACCGGTGCGGGCCTCGTCCGCCCCTCCCATGAGCTCCATGCGGACTGCAGGGAAGGGCTCCACCTCCACCTCCCATTCGCCGCGCACCCCATCCACCTCCGCCGAGACCATCGCCGTGCCCGGGGCATGGGCCACCACGTCCCCGAATCGATCCACCGTCACCACCGAGGCATCGGAGGAGCCGAACTCCGGGACGGCTCCGTCCCGGGAGGAGCCGTCCGCCTGCTCCACCGTCCAGGCCAGGCTCGTGGCCGTGCCCTCGAACAGGCGGGGGTGGTGGGCCTCCAGGTGGATCGCGGTGACGGACGGATGGGTCACCTCCACGGGGACCTCAACCGTGATGGGGTCCCGGTCTGCCCCGGGGGGGAGGAGGAGCGAGATCACGATCCCCGAGCGATTGCCCCCCGCGAGGCCCCGGACGAGGCCCTCGTCCTCGTCCACGACGATGGCCCCGGAGGTGCGGGTGATCCGGAGGGGAGCATCCACCTCGTTGCCTTCGGCGTCCAGTGCACGCACCGTGAAGGAGGCCTCGCCCCCCTGTTCCACCTGGAGGGCCTCCGGCTCGACGACGATGCTCTGCACCTGGAGGGCGGCCTCCGGATCCTGTGCCAGTGCTTCGTGGGCCCAGCCGGGGAAGAGGGCCGGGGCGAGGAGGAGCATCGCTGCCGGCAGGAAAGCCGGTACGGTGATCCGGCCCAGGGTATGGAAGGGGTTCGGCATGGCCGACCTCCAGGGTTCTCGTGAGCGGATGGAGCGGTCTGGGCGCAAGGTGCGCGGCCCGCCCCGACCTGCGCAAGCGTGACAACCGGGCCCAACGCCTCTCCAGGAGGAGTTCCCATGGATGGAAGACCGATGTGCCCCAGGCGCCCACCGTTGCCCCGCGGGAGCCCCCTGCCCGCGAACCTCTTCCCCGCCCCCACCCTGTTCCTGATCTCCATACTCGTCCTCGTCCTGGCCGGAGGCTGCTCGGAGGCCGGCTCGCTGGAGCTCTCGACGGACCGGGAGGGACAGTCACTGGACAGCTGGGCCGGGGTGGAGCCCGGCGTGGTGGAGGTCCGGCTCCGTCCCGACCCCGGAGGCCAGTGGGTTCGCTGGTACGACTTCGACCTTGTGGGGGCCCGGGGGCGGGAGGTGACCATCCGGATCCTTGATGCCCACCGGGCCACCGCCGCCGAGGCCTTCCACTGGGAACGGCCCTTCTTCAGCGAAGATGGCGGAGAGAACTGGGACCGGCTGGAAGAGGCCCGGATGGACGGGGCCACCTTCGTCTTCACCCTCGTCCCCGGAACGGACACGGTCCGCCTGGCCCAGCAGCCGGCCTACCCACGGGCCCGCTGGACGGCCCTCCTCCACGAGATGGCCGACCATCCCTCCGTCCTGTGGGTGGACTCGGCAGGCACCTCCGTGGAAGGGCGGCCCATCGAGGTCATCGCAGTAGCGGATGCGTCGCCCACCGACCTGGCGGACGCCCCCCGACCGGCTCTCTGGGTCCTGGCCCGGCAGCACCCCGCAGAAACCGGCTCCTCCTTCATGGCGGAGGGATTCCTCCGCTGGGTCCTCTCCTCCAATCCGGAGGCCGTCGAACTCCGGAAGGGCCACGCCATCTTCGTGGCCGGGATGGTGAACCCCGACGGCGTGGTGTCGGGACACTTCCGGTCGAACGCCGCAGGCGAGAACCTGAACCGGCACTGGGAAGACCCCGACCCAGAAGGCGCCCCGGAGGTGCTGGCCCTCCGCCGGGCCATCCTGGATCACCACGAAGGAGGGCATCCCGTGCGGGTCCTCCTGGACCTGCACTCCCATCCCACCGTGCGCCAGAACTTCATGTACTGGCATGACGTATCCCATGCCGAGCCAGGGCTGGTCCGGGAGGCCCGCCGGCTCCAGCTCCACCTCTTCCGCCTGGACCGGGGCTTCAGCCCGGTGGCCTCCCGAGGCGAGGTCCCCGGGGCGGAGGGGGTCCCTCGGGGCCTCGTCACCAGCTGGGCATGGGAGGCGCTGGGAGCACAGGCCATCACCATGGAGTCGTCCATGCAGGACATCCGTCGCCCGTTCTCCCCCACCCGACCCATGACGCCGGAGCGCCACGAGGAGCTGGGCCGGAACCTGGCGCAGGCCCTGGCCCGGACACTCCACCCCTGAGGGGGGAACCGCCCGTATCCCGGAGGGTTCGAGACGGGCTCGCACCCCGCCCCCGGCCCGGAGGGCTCCGGCCCCCCACCCGTTCATCCCCCCGGCTTGTCGTCCTGATCCTCTGGCTCCTCGTCTTCTCGGCGAGCAGTCAGGTCATGCTCATCGCCCCCATCCTCCCCCTGGTGGGTGACGAACTGGGGATCAGGGAGGGGCTCCTGGGCACCCTGGTCTCGGCCTACTCCATCATGGTGGGGATCTTTGCCGTGGTCTCGGGGCCCTTCTCGGACCGGCTGGGCCGCCGCCGGATCCTCCTCATGGGGGCAGGGATCATGACCGGGGCCCTGGCCCTCCACCTCCTGGTGACGGGCTACTGGAGCTTCATGGCGGTCCGGGTGGTCGCCGGGGTGGGGGGAGGGGTCCTTTCCGGGGCCGCCGTGTCCTTCGTCGGGGACTACTTCTCCTACGAGAGACGCGGGTGGGCCACCGGATGGGTCATGAGCGGGACGGCCTTCGGGCAGATTCTGGGAATCCCGGCAGGTGTGGTCCTGGCCGGTGCCTTCGGGTTCCGGATCCCCTTCCTCATGTTCGCCATCACCATGGGGGCCACCTTCGCCCTCATGCTCCTCCGGCTTCCCCAGCCCGACGTGCAGCGCAGCGAGCACCCCGTCACCCTCCGGCGGGCCGCGTCGGACTACCTCGACATGCTCCGACGACCGGAGATCTCCTGGGCGTCCTGCGCTTTCTTCCTCATGTTCCTTGGGGTCTCCCTCTACGTGGTCTACCTGCCCACCTGGCTGGAGCGGGAGGTGGGTGCCACCCCGAACCAGATCGCACTCCTCTTCCTGGTGGGGGGGGTGGCCAACGTACTGGTGGCTCCACAGGCAGGACGGCTGTCCGACCGGGTAGGCCGAAAGGGGATCATCCTGACCTCGGCCGTCGGACTGGCCATCTGCATGGCCCTCACGACCCTGGTGGTCCGTGACGTGTGGATGGCCTTCCCCTGGTTCTTCCTGGTCATGGCGCTGGTGGCCATGCGGATCGGCCCCTTCTCCGCCCTCCTCACTGCGCTGGTCCGGGACAATCGGCGCGGGTCCCTGCTGAGCCTCACCGTGGCCCTGGGGCAAGTGGGGTTCGCAGCCGGCGGCGTCCTCTCGGGCATCCTGTACTCCTCCGCCGGCTACGGTCCGCTGGCCGGGCTGGCCGGGGCCTCGGTCCTGGCCATGGGGCTCATGGTCTGGTACTTCGTGCCCGAGCCCGGGAAGGACGTGGAGGTGGATGCTGGACGCCGGATCTCCTCCCCCACCGACCCGTCTCCGGGACCCGACTCCTCATCATCGGAGCCTGTTCCCCACCGCGCCCCCCGTGCCCCGGCAGGGGACGAACCCTATCTTGTCCGGGAGCGGTAACCGCCTCCTCCCCCTGCCTCCCCGGCCATGTCTCCAGCCGACACCCAGATCCCCATCCTCCTGGTCGAGGACGACCTCGACCAGGCCCACCTGGTGAAGTTCCTCCTGGAAGCGGGCGGGGACTACGCGGTGACCCTGGCCCAGGACGGCGACCGCGCCCTGAAGCTCCTGGACCAGGGGCCATGGAAGCTGGTCATCACCGACCTGAACCTCCCCGGGGCCGACGGCACCGCCGTGGTGGCCGCCGCCCGGTCCGCCCACCCCGACCTCCCCATCCTGGCCACCACCGGGTACACGGGGCCGGAATACGCCCAGCGAGCCTCGGAACTGGGCGCCGATGCGGTCATGGTGAAACCCCTGGACCGGGACGACCTCCTCTCCCGCGTCCGGGACCTCCTGAGCGGCAAGCAACGCCGGTTCGCCCCTTCCGCAAACCCGCAGCCCACGCCCACCGACGAGCCCGCCCCGGCCCCGGACCCCGAGCCCAATCCGGAGCCGACGCCCGAACCCACCCCCGAGCCCGAACCCCCTGCAGGGGGCCGTCCGGACCAGGCGGGGCTCCAGGTCCTGGCCATCGGCGTTCGGCCCGGCGACGTGGAGGCCGGCTGTGGAGGCACCCTCCACCGCCATCGTGCCCGGGGACACCAGGTGGTCATCCTCCACCTGGGCACCGGTGCCCCGGACAGGGACCAGGCCACCCGTCGGGACGCCGCTCGGGAGGCGGGACAGCGTCTGGGGGTCCGGACCTTCGTGGGCAGTGCCGCAGACCAGGGAGAGGGAGCGGCATCCGAACTCCAGCGCCTCTCCGGAGGCGCGGTCCGGGAGATCCGGCCCGACGTCCTCTACATCCCCTCCCTGACCCATCCGGAACGCGCTCACCGCATCGCACACCGGGCCGCCGCCGATGCGGCCCCGGACCGCACCGTCGTCCTGGCCTACGATCCCGGCGACCTCCCCCCGACTTTCACCCCGACCTGGTTCTCGGTGGTGGAGGGAGACCCGCTGGAACGGAAGATCCAGGCGCTGGGGGAGTATGAAGAACGAGACCTCTCCGTTCCGGGGGGCGGTGAGCGGACCCGGATCCATGCGGACTACTGGGGACGCCACAGCCACCACCGTCCCTCCGAGCCCTTCGAGCGCATCGGTGGGGAACCACCCCCGCTGGAGGGCGTCACCCTCACCCTTCCGGACCTCCCATGACATCCACTCTATCCACCGTCTGCGTCTTCTGCGGATCGAGCGCAGGCGAAGACCCCCGGTACCTGGAGGCCGCCACCGCACTGGGACTCGAGTTGGCCCGCAGGAAGCTGGCCCTGGTCTATGGCGGATCCCAGGTCGGACTCATGGGCCGTCTTGCCGATGCCGTCCTCGGGGTCGACGGAACCGTCGTCGGCGTCATCCCCGAGGCCCTCAAGCACCGAGAGGTGGCCCATCGGGGACTTTCGGAACTCGTGGTCACCGACTCCATGCACGCCCGGAAGTCGGAGATGGTCCGACGGAGCGACGGATTCATCGCAGCCCCCGGCGGCCTGGGCACCATGGAGGAGTTCTTCGAGGTGCTCACCTGGGCACAGCTGGGCATGCACCGGAAGCCCTGTGGGCTCCTGGACGTCCGGGGCTACTGGAAGCACGTGATCCAGCTCCTGGACCACGCGGTGAAGGAGGGCTTCCTGAACCACGCCCACCGCTCCATGGTCCTTGTGGACGATGACCCGGGCCGCCTCCTGGACCGGATGGCCAACTACGAGCCCCCGCGGGTCCCCCGCTGGATCGAGGCCACCCAGACCTGACCCCATCTGTCCACGACCTGCCGCCGCCGGACCACTGCCCCCCCAACGGGGTCTGCTCCTCACGGCGGGGACCACCCTTCTCCCCCGGACCTGCCCCGGGTTACGTTTCGGAATCCCCGATGCCCCGCAAGCGGACCACCGCCACGGGCAACCCTGCCGAACTCCCTCCGTGGAGGACTTCTTGGCCGCGAAGCCACATCTCGAGTTCGAACGTGACATGGTGGAGATCCAGGAGCAGATCGACGGGCTCCTGGACCTCGCCGAACGAAAGGGCATCGACGTCTCCGGTGAGCTCTCCGGCCTCCGGCAGAAACTGGAGGTCATCCGGGAGGCGACGTATCGGAACCTGCGGCCCATCGACCAGGTCCAGGTAGCCCGCCACCCCCGCCGGCCCTACACCTGCGACTACCTGGAGCGGGTCTTCACGGACTGGATCGAGCTCCACGGGGACCGGGCCTTCCGCGACGACGCGGCCATCGTCGGGGGCTGGGCCCGCCTGGACGGACGCTCCGTCATGGTCATCGGTCACCAGAAGGGCCGGGACATGAAGGACAACCTCCACCGCAACTTCGGGATGCCCCACCCCGAGGGATACCGGAAGGCGCTCCGCCTCATGCGCCTGGCAGAGAAGTTTGGCCGCCCCGTCATCACCTTCATCGACACGCCCGGCGCCTACCCGGGCATCGGGGCCGAGAAGCGTGGCCAGGCCGAGGCCATCGCCATGAACCTCCGGGAGATGGCCCGTCTCCGGGTCCCCCTTGTCTCCGTCGTCATCGGAGAGGGCGGCTCCGGCGGGGCCCTCGCCCTGGGGGTCACGGACCGGATCCTCATGCTGGAGCACTCCGTCTATTCCGTGATCTCCCCGGAGGGCTGTGCCGCCATCCTCTGGCGCTCCGCGGACCACCGGGACCGGGCCGCCGAGGCCCTCAAGCTGACCTCCTCCGACCTCACCCGCCTGGGCATCTGCGACGAGGTCATCCCCGAGCCCGCCGGCGGGGCCCACGCCGACTGGGACGGGACGGCCACCGCGCTGGGCGAGGCCCTCCGCCGCGCCGTGACAGAGCTCCAGGCCCTTGACCCGGAGCAACGCATGGCCGCCCGCCACGCCAAGTACGAGGCCATGGGCGCCTGGCAGGAGGCCTGAACCGCCATGTCCGCCGTCTTCGCGGAGGTCGGGTTCAAGGGAAACCGGAAGGACTACTTCGTCCTCCGCGACCTGGACGTGACCCCCGGCGAGCACGTGGTGGTGGAGGCGGACCGGGGCGAGGACCTGGGCCGACTCCTGGCCCTGGGCGGAATCGCGGAGCGGAAGTGCTCCGCCTCCGGGGGTTGCGGCACCCCCATCCCCGAGCGCCGGGTCCTCCGTGCGGCCCGGGAACAGGACCTCCACCTGGTGGAGAGCCTCCGTCGGGACGAGGACCGGGTCCGGAGGGAGACCCGATCCAGGGTGGCCGAGCACGGCCTCCGCATGAAGGTCACCGAGGCGGAGTGGCAGTTCGACCGGAAGAAGCTCACGATCTACTTCACCGCAGAGAGAAGGGTGGACTTCCGGGCACTGGTCCGGGACCTGGCCAGCGCCTTCCGCACCCGCATCGAGCTGCGCCAGATCGGGGTCCGGGACGAATCCGCCCTCCTGGGCGGAGTGGGACGCTGCGGCCGAGAGCTCTGCTGTTCCACCTGGCTCCCCGAACTCCGCCCCGTGTCCCTGCAGCTGGCCAAGGACCAGAACCTCTCCCTGAACCCCTCCCAGATCTCCGGTTGCTGCGGCCGTCTCATGTGCTGCCTCATGTACGAGCATGACACGTACATTCAGGCCCGCCGCCGCTTTCCTCGAGAGGGCCGCACCCTCAGCACGTCCCGGGGTCGCGAACGTGTGGTGGGCCTGGACATCTGGACCGAGCACGTCACCCTCCGGTCCGAGGACGGGGACCGACGCACCCTGCCCCTGGACGAGCTCCGCCGCGAAGTGCAGGATACCTCTCCCCTGGCCCGGCCCGCCCCCGGCGCCGCTGCCGAGGGCGGAGGAGGAGACGACTCCGACGCCGCCCCCTCCTCCCCCTGATCGCCCCACCCGGATTCCTCAGGGAGCCATGACGACGCCCCGCCACTACCTCACGACGCCCATCTACTACGCGTCGGGCGAGCCCCACATCGGCCACGCCTACACCACCTTCCTCGCCGACGCCCTTGCCCGCTACCACCGGCAGGCCGGGCACCGGGTGCACTTCCTCACGGGGACGGACGAGCACGGCCAGAAGATCCGGGAGGAGGCCGATCGCCGCGGCGTCACCCCCCTGGCCCTCTGCGACGAGATGGCGGGGCGCTTCCGGGACGCCTGGTCCGAGCTGGCCATCAGCCACGACCGGTTCATCCGCACCACCGAGGACGAGCACAAGGTCGTGGTGCAGGCCTTCGTCCAGCGCCTCCACGACCGGGGCCACATCTACGCCGCCGAGTACGAGGGCTGGTATTCGGTCCACGAGGAGCGGTTCTTCACCGAGAAGGAACTGGGACCCGGCAACACCGACCCCATTGCGGGCCGCCCCGTCGAGCGGATCCGGGAGCGGAACTGGTTCTTCCGGATGAGCGCCTTCCAGGAGGACCTGGTCCGCCACATCGAAGAGAACCCGGACTGGATCATCCCGGAGATCCGCCGGAACGAGGTCCTGGGCTTCCTGGCCCGGCCCCTGGAGGACCTGTCCATTTCCCGGCCCAGGTCGCGGCTGGACTGGGGCATCCCCCTCCCCTTCGACGAGGACCACGTCACCTACGTCTGGGTGGATGCCCTCATCAACTACCTGACGGGCTCGGGCGCCATCGACCCCTCCGCCCCGGAGGACGCCCGGGGGTTCGAGGACACCTCGGGCTCGTGGTGGCCTGCCGACCTCCACCTCATCGGGAAGGACATCCTCACCACCCACGCGGTGTATTGGCCCACCCTCCTCATGGGTGCCGGCCTCCCCCTGCCCCGCCAGATCCTGGCCCACGGCTGGTGGATCGCCGGCGACACCAAGATGTCCAAGTCCCTGGGGAACGTGGTGAGCCCCCTGGAGCTCCGGGGTCACTTCGGCACCGATGCCGTCCGCTGGTACCTCCTCCGGGAAATGCCCGTGGGCGGCGACGCGTCGTACACCCCCGAGCGCTTCCTCAGCCGCTACGGAGAACTCTCCAACGTGCTGGGGAACCTGGCGAGCCGGACCCTGTCCATGGTGGTGAAGTATCGGGACGGGATCGTGCCGGAGGCCGCCGGAGGGGGCCTCGAGGCCGAGGCCGAATCCGCCCTCGCGGCGTTCCACCGCGCCATGGAGGCCCGGAGAGTCCACGAGGCGCTGGGTCAGGCCATGGACCTGGCCCGGGCAGCGAATGGGTACGTGGAGACCCGTGAACCCTGGGCACAGGCCCGGGACGAGGCGCGGGCCGAGGACCTGGACGAGACCCTGGTCACCCTGGTCCGCACCCTCGTCCTCCTCTCTGCCATGCTCTCTCCCGCCATGCCCGAGAAGATGCTGGAACTGGCCCGCCACCTGGGGTTCGAGGCCGTCCCCACCCTTCCGGAGGCCCAGCGGACCTCTTCGGCTGGAACCCGTGTAGCCAAGATGTCTGCCCTCTTCCCCCGGACGGAGTTTCCCGGGGCCGATTGACCGAACTCCGCCAACGGGGATAGCTTTGAGGGCTTTTCCTCGAAGGATGGACCCGGCGGCCTCGCGCCCCGTGACGTCGCCCCGAGCCCCATCCCGACCCCTCCCGACTGCACGCATCAGAGGTTCATGAGCAGAAAGACCTGGACGCTCCTGCTCCTCTCCGACGAGAGGGATTCCCTCAGGCAGTACACACTGGAAGGCCGCCTCCTCCGGAAGGTGATGGGCGGAGCCGGATTCATGGCCCTCGGACTGGTGATCCTGGCCAGTGCCTTCCTCTGGCGGGCCTCCCCCACCCACCAGGCAGCCCAGCTCGAGCGGGAAAATGCGCTCCTGGCCGCCGAGCTCGAAGACCTGCAGGGCCGCATCGAGGGCCTTGAGGGCGAGCTGGGCGAGCTGGCTCGGAGGGATTCCGAGGTCAGGGTCATGGCGGGCCTGGAGGAAATCGACCCCGAGGTCCTGCAGGTGGGGATCGGTGGGCCCGGCTCCCCGGCCCTGGAGGACCATCCCCTCCACGCCGTGAACGAGGAGCTGGGTCGCGAGGCCTTTGCGGCCCGCTACGACCTGAACGCCCTGGAGCGAAGGGCCCGCCTCCTGGGCGCCAGCCTGACGGAGGCGGCGGACTCCCTGACCGTCCATCGGGAGCTCCTGGAGTCCACCCCGTCCATTCTCCCTGCCGACGGCCGAATCACCTCGGGCTTCGGGAACCGGATGCACCCCATCCACAACGAGCCCACCTCCCACGACGGCATCGACATCTCGGCCCCCCACGGCACGCCCATCATGGCGGCCGCCGCGGGTACGGTCCGGGTGTCCGGGCGCCGGGCCGGGTACGGTCTGGTGGTGGAGATCGACCACGGACACGGTTTCCGGACCCTCTACGGCCACGCTTCACAGCTCCTGGTCCGGGTGGGCCAGGAAGTGGAGCGAGGGGAGGTCATCGCACGGGTGGGGGCCACCGGACTCGCCACGTCTCCCCACCTGCACTACGAGGTGCACGTGAACGGAAGAGCGGTGGATCCCGAGGACTTCCTCTTCCTCCGGGGCTCGAACTGAGCCCGAGTCCGGTCATCGATCCGTGATCTCCGTTCACCTGCCCCGTCCGGGCCCCCGAGCGGCAGCCCTGTGGGCCCTCCTGATCCTCCTGGCAGGGTCGGCCTTCGCCCCCCACCCTGCCCAGGCCCAGTCCACCGGGATCTTCGAGCCCCACCGAGTCCTGGAGCCCGACTGGGGACCGGCCATATATGTCTACCGCACCGGGTCCTCCCAGGCCGTGGCGCTCCGGGTCTCCGTCCCCTTCACCGAGGAGTGGGGCGACGCCGGCGCCGGCCAGATCCTGGCCCGGATGGCCACCGAGCGCATGGAGGCCATCGGGAACCGGGGCGGCGTCAGAGCCTCGGCCACCCGAACCGCCACCTCCCTCGTGTACGAGGTGGCCGGTCCTGCCGCAGATCTGGACTTCCTGGTCTGGGTCCTCCGGGCCGGGCTGCAGGCACCGGACGCCGGCCCCTTCCTGCGGATCCGCAGGGACGCCGTGGCCCGGGTGGACCGGATTCTGGAGACCCCCGAGGGCACCCTGGGCCTGGAGCTCCGCCGGTCCATCGATCCCGGCGCCCCCCCCCTCCACGGGACCCGAACCGCGCTGGAGCGCCTGACTCCAGAGCGCCTCGAGGAGCTCTGGTCCGCCACCCATCGCCAGGACGCCATCCGCATCGTGGCCGTGACCCGACTCGAAGCCGAGGTCCTGCTGGCGGCCCTCAGCGAGCTGGGGGTCCCCACCGGCGAGGCCCGGGACCCGCCTTCGGCTCCGCAGGCCGGCGCCCAGGTCACCGCCGAACCCGAGGTCATCCGCCGATGGGAGGCCCGCGCCTGGACCCTGGACGAGGGACGGGACCCCGCCCCCCTGGTGGCCGCACGGCTCCTGGCAGAACTCCACCGCGACGACCCCGGCGACTACGAGCTGGGTGTGGAGCTCTGGGAGGTGGGGCGACGCTGGACCCTGGTCCTCTCGGGCGCCGCCTACCCCCGGGGCCTCTCCGCCATGCAGAGCCGGCTGGAAAACCTGGCAGCCGACGCCGAAGGGCAGGTCACGGATGAGCGGGTGGCCCATCACGCGGCACGGATCCGGGGAGAGCTCCTGGACCAGGCCCGCACCCCCTGGGGGCTGGCCGACATGGTGGGCCTGGCCCTGGACGCCGGTGAGGGGCCCGACCGGATTGCCCGGGTCATGGACGAGCTGGACTCCCTGGATGCCGCCGGAGTCCGGGCCTTCCTGACCGGGCTGAACGGACGACCGCCTGTCACGGCCATGGTGCTCCCATGAGCCATCCTCGCCCCCTCCCCCGTCGTGGGGTCCCGAAGGCGGTCCTCCTCCTGGCCGTCCTCCTCGCCCTGCCCCTGGCCCGGCCTGCACCGGCAGCCACGGCCCCGGCCGATCCCGGCTCCGCCGGGGTCCCTGACCGGGTCGTCCTCCAGGTCCAGCCCGATGCGCCCCTCGTCGCCCTCACGATCCGATATCCCTTCGGCCACGCCCAGGACCCCGAGGCACGCGAGGGATCCGCCCACCTCCTGGCCCGGATCGTCACCGAGGAAGGCACGGCCCAGGTGAACGAGCTGGCAGGCCGGGTGGAGGCCCGGGTGGGCACCCACGAATTCGAGGTCACGGTCCTGGCCCCTCCCGGTGAGTGGGACCGTGCGTGGCGGCGGGTGCGGGCCCTCCTCACCGACGCCTCCCTTCCTGGCGGGGCCCTGGACCGGGCCCGGGCCGGGCAGCTGGACCGGATTACCTTCGAGGAGGGGGCCCCGGTCCGGGAGTTCGAACGTGAACGAAGCCACCTCCTCCTGGGCGATGGCTCCCCCGGGACCCGTCGCCCCATGGGAACCAGGGAGAGCCTGCAGGCGATCACGGCGGGAGACCTGGAGGACTGGCGGGCCCGGCACCTGGCTCCCTCCGGCGCCGTCCTGGCCGTGGTGGGCCCCCTCTCCGCCCGGCAGGTGGAAGCCGGGGTGGGCCGTGTCCCCATGGACGTCATGGATACGCCGGGACGACCGGAGCGGGATCCCGCCGCCCCGGCGGACACCACTCCCCGGGCGCCGGTCCTCCCCTCCTCCTCTTCCCCCCTTCGCCCGGCCACAGGCCCCGATGCATCCCGGGCCTGGGAGTCGGATCGACGGCGGCAGGTGGACCGGGACGTGACGAGCAGCTGGGTGGCCGTGGCGTGGCCCCTCCCGTCGGGCACCTCCCCTGTCCTCACCGGGTTCCTGGCCCACCTCCTCCGGGAGGAGCTGAACCCGGTCCCGGCGGACCGGGACCTCTACCGGAGCGACGTGGAGATCCGCCAGGTGAACGACCGACCCATCCTGCTGGTGACCACCACCGTGCACCCCCCGGCCACCCTTCGCTGGGAGGCCCGAATCCTGGACGCCATGGACCGCATCGCCGAGGCACCGCCGGAAGGGTCCTTCTTCGCGCTGACCCGACGGCGGTACCGAGCCGAGGTCGTGCTCTCGGAGGCAGTCCCCGAAACCCGGTCCCGGCTCCTGGCCCGGGCCATGGCCGCAGATGGCCAGCTCCCCCCCGACCTCACCCGTGAGATCTGGGCCCTGGATCGAGAGGGCGTGGCTGCCCTGGCCGCAGAAGCCGGTCCTGTCCGGATCCTGGTGTTCGGTCCCTCCGCCATGATGGAGCCCCTCCCGTCGGGATCGCCTTGATGGGGGGACGGCCCGGTGGTACCTTCGCCTCGACCCTTCCCCACATTTCCTCCGGAGTGTTCCAGATGAAGCGACTTCTCTTCCTCCCCGTGCTCCTCGCCACCCTCTTGGTCGTTGCCTGCGGCCCCGGCGAGGTCGACGTGGTCGCGGAGATCGAGTTGCGGGATCCGGAGACCGGCGAGATGGAGCTCCGGCCCCTGGGTGATCTGGAGGTCCGCCTCTTCCCCTTCGACCGGGACGCCGTCTTCGACTCGCTCAGCGAGGCCCACGACACCCCCGAGCCCCAGATGGACCCGGAGCTCCAGGTGCAGCAGGACTCCATGGTGGCCGCCCGGGCAGCCGCCCGTGAGGCGGAGAGCCAGGTCCTGGTCTACCGCGAGCGCCTCCAGGAGATCTCGGAGGAGACCCAGCAGTACTCCCCGGCGGAGGCCCGCTACCGCGAGCTGGTGCGGGAATTCGACGAAATCGACGTCCGCTACGAGGCGGCCCAGGCCGAGATGCGCCGGCAGTTCGAAGTCTTCGAGGACCTGCAGCGGCGTGTGCTGGACGAGCTGAATGCCTTCCGCGTGGAGATGGAGCTCTGGGAGGACCAGGCCTTTGCCGACTACCCCGATGTGGTGGACCAGAAGCTGGCGGAGCGAGGCGCCGAGATCCTGGATGACCGGACGGACGCCACCGGGATGGTGCGCTTCCGCCCGGCACCCGGTGAGTGGTGGGTGCACGCCCGCTACCAGACGTCCACCGAGGAACTTTACTGGAATGTCCGGGTCGACGTGGAGAGGGGGGAGCCCGTCGAGGTCCGCCTGACCCGGGACAATGCGGAGAGCCGCCGAATCCTCTGATCCGGCGGCCGGGAGGCGGGTCCATCGCCCCCCGGCGGTCCCATGCCCCTGCTCGAGCCACGCGCCCCGGGAGCCCGCCACAGGGTTTCCGGGGCGCGTTTTTCATTCACCCCATCGGAGCGCCGGAATGAGCACTGAGGCCCCTGCCACCCACGGACCCCACCTGGAGGTGGACCCCGACGGGATTGCCCTGGTCACCTTCGACGACCCCCAGCGCCGGGTGAATGTCCTCACAGAGCCCGTCATGGAGCAGCTGGAGGGCGTGGTGGCCCAGCTGGAGGACTGGATCCGACAGGGAGAGGTGGAGGGAGTCCTCTTCCGGAGCGGCAAGCCCGGCCACTTCATCGCCGGGGCCGACGTGGATGCCATCGCCCGCATCGACAGCCCCGAGGCCGGGGCGGAGGCCGCCCGGAGGGGCCAGGCCCTCTACCTGGCCATCGAACGACTCCAGGTCCCCACCGCCGCCGCCATCGCCGGCACCTGCATGGGGGGCGGCACGGAGCTCGCCCTGGCCTGTCGCTATCGGTACATGGCCGATGCGGAGGGGGCGAAAATCGGCCTCCCCGAGGTTCAGCTGGGCATCCTCCCCGCCTGGGGGGGCACCACCCGCCTCCCCCGCCTCCTGGGGCTCCAGGGCGCCCTGGACCTCCTCCACACCGGGCGCCCACAGGATCCGGCCCCGGCCCGGCGCCGGGGACACGGCCCCGGGCCGCGCCGTGATCCTCCGAACCGCCCGAAAGCGGGTCATGGACGAGACCGGTGGGCACTACCCGGCCCCCCTCCGGATCCTGGACGTCCTGGGACAGTCCCTGGGACTCCCGGTGGGGAAGGCGCTGGAGGTTGAGGCAGAGGCTGCAGGCGAACTCATCTCCTCCCGGGTCTCCCGGTCCCTGATCCACGTCTACCATATCCGGGAGGCGGCCCGGAAGCCCCCGGTGAAGGCGAAGCCCCTTCCCGTGTCCTTCGTGGGGGTGGTGGGGGCCGGGGTCATGGGCGGCGGGATCGCCCAGCTCGTGGCGTACAACGGGATGGACGTCCGGATGCGGGACCTGGAGGAGTCGGCGGTGGCCGGAGGGCTGCGCCACGCCCGGTCCCTCTTCGACCGGGCCGTGGAGAAGCGGCGTATGGAGCGCCTGGAAGCCGAGCGGGCCATGGACCGGATCTCCGGGGGCACGACCCCGGGAGGCTTCGGCCGGGCCGACCTGGTGGTGGAAGCGGTGGCCGAGCGCCTGGAAGTGAAGCGCTCCGTCCTGGCCGAGGTGGAGGGTGAGGTCCCCGAGACCTGCCTCCTGGCCACGAACACCTCCACTCTCTCGGTGGATGACATGGCAGAGGCCCTGGAACGGCCCGAATCCTTCCTGGGCCTCCACTTCTTCAACCCGGTGCACAAGATGCCCCTGGTGGAGATCGTCCGGGGCCGGAAGACCTCCGACGAGGCCGTGGCGACGGCCCACGCCCTGGCCCGGAAGCTGGGGAAGGTGCCCGTGGTGGTGGGAGACGGTCCCGGCTTCCTGGTGAACCGGATCCTGGGCCCCTACCTGAACGAGGCAGGCCACCTCCTGGCCGAAGGGGCCTCCGTGGAGGACATCGACCGGGCCGCCACGGACTTCGGAATGCCCATGGGTCCTCTGCGCCTGGTGGACGAGGTGGGGATCGACATCGCCACCCACGCCGGAGTGGTCCTCCACCAGGCCTTCGGAGACCGGATGGAGCCGGCAGAGCCCCTGGTGGCCCTGGGCCGCTCGGGCCGGACCGGCAGGAAGGGGGGGCTGGGGTTCTACCGCTACGAGGACGGCCGGGAGGCCGGGGTGGACCCGGGGCTGGACGAACTCCTGGGAGAGAGCCGCCGGTCCGTCCGCCGGGAGCTCCCCGTAGAGGACATCCGGGCCCGCCTCATCCTGGCCATGATGAACGAGGCGGCCCGGGTGCTGGAGGAGGGGATTGCCGGCTCGGCAGCCGACGTGGACCTGGCCATGATCATGGGGACCGGATTCCCGCCCTTCCGGGGGGGGCTCCTCCGCTTCGCCGACGAACTCCACCCCCGTGTGGTGGTGGAGCGGATGCGTGAGTACGAAGCCACCGAGGGGCCTCGTTTCGTGCCCGCCCCCCTCCTGGTCCGGCTGGGCCGGGAGGACGGACGCTTCGCCGAGGCCTTCCCCCACCCGGCGCTCTCCTCCCCATGACCGGCCCCCCCCCCTTCCTGGTGGGCGTCGTCCCCGCCGCCGGGCGTTCCGGTCGGATGGGCGGGAGCGCCAAGCCCCTCCTCGACACCGGAGAGGGCACGTTCCTGGAGCGGGTGGTCCGGGCCCTCCGGGAGGGAGGTGCCTCTGCCGTGGTGGTGGGCGTCCGGGAGGACCCGAGCCCCCTGGCGGCCCACGCCCGGGAGCTGGGGACCCGGGTCCTGGTTCCCCCTGGCCTGGAGGAGGGTCCCATCGCCACCCTGCGGGCCGCCCTCGACGGCCCCTCGGCCGAGGGGCCGGGCGGTGGCGACCACGGGCAGGCACCCGACGCGATCCTCTACCTTCCGGCCGACATGCCCCTGGTCAGGCCCGAAACCGTGGCCGCCGTGGTCCGGGGCTGGGCAGAGGAGCCCGAGTCCGCCCACTCCTCCCCGCCGACCCGCCCCACCGTGGTCCTCCCCCAGTGGCGCGGGCAGACGGGTCACCCGGCCCTCTTCGCCGGGAGCGCCCTGCAGGACCTCCTGGAGCCCGACCTGCCGGAGGGGGCCCGCACCGTGGTGGAGCATCACCGGGCAGCCGGCACCCTGAAGACCGTCCCCGTGGAGGACCGTGGGACCACCGTGGACATCGACACGGTGCCCGAGTATCGACGGCACTTCCCCCGGGCCTTCCGCAAGCGCTTCCAGAAGTGGTGAACACGCTCCTCCACCCGGGCCGCGCCCAGGCCCGCATCGAGGCCCTCCTGGCCCGCAACATCCCCGTGGTGGAGGTCCTGGTGGGTCGGTCCGGAAACGACGCCCCACCCATTGCACCGGGACGGCGACGCCTGGTCTGGCCCGGCGGCACCGAGGGCACCCTGGGCTCACCCCGCGCCGACCATGGCGCCGACGAGGAGGCCCACTTCCTCCTGGCCACCGGTCAAACCGGCCCCGACACCGCAGAGCTGGAGGGACCCGGCGGAGAGCACCTCCTCCTCCAGTGCCATCGGCCACCCCCGGGCCTCCTCATCGTGGGCGCCGGCCACCTGGCCCGTCCGGTCCACGAACTGGCGGCCCTCCTGGGCTGGCGGATCACCGTGGCCGACGACCGACCGGACTTTGCCGTCCCCGAACCCTTCCCCCACGCACATCGGGTGGCCCGCATCGACTTCCGGGACCCCTTCGCCGGGATCCCTCCGGCGGAGCGGACCCACGTCCTCCTGGTCACGCGGGGGCACAAATACGACTACGAGTGCCTCCGCCACCTCCTTCTGGAGGACCGGGCGATCCCGCCCCGGTGGATCGGGATGATCGGGTCCCGCCGCCGGGTCCGGGCCACCTTCCACCAGCTTCTGGAGGAGGGGGTCGCCCGAAGCGAGCTGCTCCGGATCCATGCACCGGTGGGGCTGGACCTGGGGGCCGAAACCCCGGAGGAGATCGCGGTGTCCATTGCGGCGCAGTGGGTGCTCCACCGGCGGGGTGGCTCGGGCCGGCCCCTGGTGGACACGGAGCGGATCGCGGATCGCTTTTTCCCGGAGGACTCGGGCGGACAGGGGGGCGGCCCCGACCCCGACGCCGTTCCCGACGCAGGCCATGTCCCCGGAAATGGGAGCTCCCCCGGTGAGGCATCCCCATGAGCGCCGGCGCACGCCGAGCACCGGCGGACACCTCCGAGGCCGCCCGGGTGCGACGAGCCCTCCTGGGGGAGCTGGCGGCAGGCCGGCCGGTGGCGCTGGCCACCATGGTGGGACAGAAGGGGTCCACCCCCCGGAAGTCGGGTGCCCGAATGCTGGT
>REBX01000275.1 GCA_007692505.1 Gemmatimonadales bacterium
ACCATCTCGGGCTTTCGGTACCAGTGCTTCGCTGCCGCCTTCTCCTCGGGCACCACCTCGTCGAACAGGTAGATCCGAAGCGCGTCTGCCAGATCCGTCACGGTCCGGGCCCGGGAAGCCAGGAGGGAGACCAGCTGGAGGACCCGACGCCGGGCATCGCCGTCCGGGTCCTGGGCTGAAGCGGCCTCCATGGCCCGCTCCCGATCGGCGCCCAGCGCCTCGAGGACGGGCTCCACCAGGGTGCTGGGGTCCCGGGCCTCCATGTAGCGGCCGTTCATCCACTCCAGCTTTTCCACGTCGAAGACGGCGGCCTTCGTCCCCACCCGGTCCAGCGAGAAGGCCTCCACCAGCTCGGTGGGGCCGAAGAGCTCCCGGTCGTCTCCCGGGGACCAGCCCAGGAGGGCCAGGAAGTTCGTCATGGCCTCGGGTAGGATCCCCCGGGCCTCGAACTCGCCCACCGATGCCGCACCGTGGCGCTTGGAGAGCCGCTTCCCGTCGGGCCCCAGGATCATGGGGGCGTGGGCGAACTCGGGGACCGGGAGCCCCAGGGCCTCGTAGAGAAGGATCTGCTTGGGAGTGTTGGAGATGTGGTCGTCCCCCCGGATCACCAGGTTGATCCCCATGGCGGCGTCGTCGGCCACCACGGCCAGGTTGTAGGTGGGGGTCCCGTCGGTCCGGAGGAGGACCAGGTCCTCCAGGTCCTCGTTCCGGAATCGCACCGTGCCGTGGATCCGGTCCTCCCAGGTGGTCTCGCCGGAGGGCACCCGGAAGCGGATGGCATGGTGCTCTCCCCGGGCTGTCCGGAGCTCTGCCTCCTCAGGGTCCAGTCGCTCCCACTGCTCGCGGGGCCAGCGGACGGCCCGGTCCGGCTCCTCCTCCCGGATCCGGGCGAGCTCCTCCGGGTCCGTGAAGTCTCGGTAGGCCCGCCCGGCCTCAAGGAGTTCCAGGGCCCGGGCCCGGTGTCCCTCCACCCCGTCTGCCTGGTGCACCGGGCCCTCGTCCCAGTCCAGCCCCAGCCAGCGCATGCCCTCAAGGATGGCGTCCACCATGGCCGCCGAGGAACGGTCCCGGTCCGTGTCCTCGATGCGGAGGGCAAAGACCCCGTCGGGGTGGGAGCGGGCCACGAGCCAGTTGTAGAGGGCGGTTCGGGCCCCGCCCACGTGGAGGTAGCCGGTGGGCGAGGGAGCAAAGCGGACGCGGGGAGGGGTCATGTGGGGGATGGGGCCGATGTGTACGGGGAGGTCCGGCGAGGTCCATGACGGGAGGCGCGGCCCCGAGGCGGACCGGTCCCGGGCCCGGAAACCGTCCCTCCCGGGCCCTCAAACAGATAGACGGGGCGAAGCAGGCTGTAAAGCGGGGGCCCCCGATCCACCCAATCCACCAGGCGGTGAGGAGGGGCCTGTCCTGGAGGGCTCCTCCAGGAGCACCGGGTCCCGCCCGAACCGCTCCAGGAGGAGGTAGAGGGACGGGGTGATCGTCAGGACGAAGAGGGTGGAGGAGAGGAGCCCGCCGATGAGGGCGTAGGTGAGGGCGTTCCAGATGGTGGCGTCGGCGGAGGGCATGAAGAGAACCAGGGGGAGGAGGCCCAGGACGGTGGTGGCCGTGGTCATGAGGATGGGCCGGACCCGCTCCAGCGTCCCCCGGATGATGGCATCGGTGAGGCCGAGCCCCGATTCTCGCCGGACCCGGTTCACGTGGTCCACAAGGAGGATGGCATTGTTCACCACCACCCCCCCCATGACAATGACCCCCACGTAGGCCTCCCGAGTGAAGGAGGCATCCACGAAGAAGAAGATGAGAAACACCCCGATGAGGGCCATGGGGACGGCCAGGAGGACGCACAGGGGCTGCCGCACCGACTCGAAGAGCCCCGCCGTGACCATGAAGATGAGGCCCAGGGAGACCAGGAGGACGAGGATGAACTGGTCCTCCTCCTCCTGCCCGATCTGCCAGGGAGAACGCTCCCGGATCTGGTATCCCGCCGGGAGGATCGTCCGGGCCAGCTCCTGGTCCCGCACGTGGTCGCCCAGGGCGGGCGGACCCCGGAACTCGTAGGCCACCGTCCGTTCGTACTGCTGGTCCTCCCGGAGGATCGAGCTCATGACGGGCCGTTCCTCGATGGTGAAGAGGTCCCCCAGGGAGACCCGGGCCCCGGTGGACAGCCCCACCACCACGTCGGCGATCCGGCTCACGTCCATCTCCCGGTACCCGGCGAGGCGCACCTCGTACTGGACGTCGTCCCCCTCCAGGACCATCCGACCGGAGGGGGTGGCGCTCCGGGCCGCACCGGCAATGTGCTGGCTCGCCTCCCGGCTCGAGATCCCGTGGGCCGCAGCTGCCTCCCGATCCACCAGGGCCACGAACTCGGTGGCCCGGTCCCGACCCCACCCCCCGCCCGTGGCATTCGTGTCCAGGTTGTGGACCCGGGTGTGGCCTCCCTCCAGCCGGTCCCCCAGGTCCCGGGCGATCTCCTCCAGGTGGTCGAAGTTGTAGCCCAGGATGGTGATCCGGTAGTTGGGGGACGCCCCTCCCCTGCCCCCGGCGGAAAACCCGGGCCCGTCGCCCCGCACCGAGATCCCGATGCCGCTGAAGGTCATGGCGTAGCTGGTGAGCCGGTCCTCCACCACCAGGGGGATGGCCGTGTACTCGTGCTCGGGCTGGAAGTGGACCAGGATGGAGGCCCGCTCCCCCTGCACGGTGGTCTCGAAGCGGGACACCTCCGGCATGCGGGCCAGCCGGTCTTCGAACCTCCGGGCCAGGGCATCCACCCGGGCCAGGTCGGCGCCCCTGGGGAGGGTCACGGTGACGGAGATGGTGGTCCGCTGCATTCCCTGCCCGCCGCCCCAGATCATGCCCCGGTTCACGTGGTTGTCGAAGACCCACCAGCTGCCGCCGAAGCAGGCCACCACGATGGCCACCGTGACCCAGGGGAAGCGAAGCCCCAGGCTGAGGAGCCCCTCGTAGAACTGGATGTAGAGAGGGGTCTTCCGCCGGGCCCACCGGGGCAGCCTGCGGAGCCGCGGGTCGTCGTCCCCGAAGGTGTCGTCGGCCCTGGAGGGGGAGGCGTCCTCCGAGGCGGCCGCTCCGGACGGGGTCCCATCCTCGACCTCCATGGTGCGGTGGCCGAGGAGCCGGGCCGCCAGGGAGGGGATGTAGGTGAAGGCCACGAAGATGGAGGCCACCAGGGTGAGGGCCACCACGATGGCAAGGGGGAGGTAGAAGACCCGGAGTTCGCCCTGCAGGTAGAGGAAGGGGAGGAAGACGATGAGGGTGGTGAGGGTGGAGGCCAGGATGGGGAGGATCACGTCCCGGGCCCCCTTTTCTGCAGAGGCCTCCGGATCTCCTCCCTCCTCTCCCTGCCGCCAGATGTTCTCCAGCACCACGATGGAGTTGTCCACGATGAGGCCGAAGCCCAGGGCCAGCCCCATGAGGGTGAGGAGGTTCAGCGTCATCCCCTGCGCCCAGATCAGGTTCACGGCGATGAGGATGGAGAAGGCGATGGTGCTGAACACGATGAAGGCGGTGCGGAGGGACCGGAGGAAGACCAGGAGGACCAGGAAGATCACGCCAGCGGCCAGGAGGGCCCGGATCCCCAGGCTGTGGAGTTGCTCCTCGATCTCCACGCTCTGGTCCGACAGGAGCTCGAAGCGCGTCCCACCGGGCCCCAGCCCGCCCAGCTCGTCGACCCGCTCCCGCACCTGCTCCGCCGTCCGCACCGTGTTCGCCCCCCGGGCCTGGTGCACACGCATGCTTACGGCGGGACGCCCGTCGATGCGGTGGTGGCTCCGGTGGTCCTCGAACCCGTCCCGGATGCGGGCCACGTCGTCCAGCACAAGGGGGGTGGCGGAGAGGAGCGTGCCGGAGAGGGGGAGGAGGGCCTGCCTCAGGTCCGCCGCCGTGGTGGGCCGGTTCCGGATCGTGAGTGCGAACTCCCGGTCCCCCTGGCGCACGGCCCCCGCCTCCCGGACCAGCTCCAGGTCCCGGATGGCGCCCGACACCTGGTTCGTGGTGAGCCCCAGACTCGCGATCTCGTCCTCGTCCAGCTCGATGCGGATGACCCGAGCCCGGCCGCCACTCACCTCCACGTCGGCCACCCCGGGGACCCGGAGGAGCTCGGGGACGACCTCCCTCTCCAGATGGCTCCTCAGCGCCTCCAGGAGGAGGGGTCCGGTGAAGGTGTAGGAGAGGAGCGGGGCCTGGGCCTGGCGCTGGAACTCACGGGGCACGTAGGCCTGCACCTGGATGGGCGAAACCGCATCGGGGAGGGTCTCCTCCACCGTGGTGATCCGCTCCATGAGCTCCATGCGAGCCAGGTCCATGTCGGTGGACCGGGCGAATTCCACCTGGATGTTCGCGCTCCCCTCCCGGGTGGTGGAGGTGATCCGCTCCACTCCCCTCACCTGCTGGACGGCAGACTCCACCCGGGAGGTCACCCGGGCCTCCATGGTCTCCGGCGAGGCACCGGCCCAGCTCACGGAGAGGGAGAGGTTCGGGAAGGAGGCGTCGGGGAGGAGTTCGATGGGGATCCCCCGCCACGCCCAGATGCCCAGGAGGGCCACCGAGAGGTAGACCATGCTCACGGCCACGGGCCGCCGGATCGAGAGACGGATCAAGGCCGACGCTCCATCCGGGACCGGGCCGTGGCCGTCCCCGCGCCGAAGCCGGGGCCCATGGGCCTGGCAGGTGCACCGTCCCCGGAGCGCCTGGGTGCCCGGGACCGGACCGGACGTCCCCCCAGGGCCAGCCGGACCTGCTCCACCACCGAGAAGAGGACCGGGACCACGATGAGGGTCAGGATGGTGGCCAGGAGGAGACCCCCGATGACCGAGATGGCCAGGGGGGCCCTCAGGTCGGCCCCCCGCCCGAGGCCCAGCGCCATGGGCGTGAGCCCCAGGACCGTGGTGACCGTGGTCATGATGATGGGGCGCAGGCGAACCCGGCCCGCCTCCATGATGGCCTCCCTGAGCTCGGCCCCGCGCTCACGGGCCTGGACGATGAAGTCCACCTTCACGATGGAGTCGTTTACCACGATCCCCACCAGGATCACGATCCCGATGAGGGACATGGTGTTCAGCCCCTGGCCCGTGGCGAACAGCGCCAGGATCGCCCCGATGAGGGCCAGGGGGACGGCGGCCAGGATCGTGCCGGGGTGGAGGAAGCTCTCGAACTGGGCAGCCAGGATCATGAAGACAAGGACCAGGGCCAGGGCGAAGGCGAAGCCCAGGTCCCGGAAGGAGCGCTGCATCTCCTCGTTTTCGCCGCCGATGTCCACCCGAAACCCCTCGGGCACGGCCAGCCCCGCCACGGCGGTCTCCACCTCGCCCAGCGCCCGGTCGAGCCCGCCGGAGCGGACGTCGGCCAGGACGGTGACCACTCGGCTCTGGTCATGCCTCCGGACCTCCGACGGTCCCATGGCCAACTCGATGTTCAGGAGCTGGCCCAGGGGGATGGAGCCGATGCGGAGTTCCTGCAGGGTGGCGATGTCGTAGCGGAGGGAGTCGGGGAGCTGGACCCGGATGGGGATCTTCCGGTCGAACTCGATGAACTCCGAGGCCAGGATCCCCCGCATCCCCTGGTCCACCCGGTTCGCCACCGCCTGTGGCTGGATCCCGTAGGTGACGAGTTCGTCCCGGAGGATCTCCAGCTCGTACTGCATGTGCCCCCGCTCCACCCCCATGCGCACGTTCGTGACCCGTTCCGCGTCGGCCAGCTGGGCCACCACCTCCTCGGCCCAGTCGAGGGCCCGGTCCAGGTCCCGCCCACGGATCCGCACGGCGATGTCCGCATCGGAGCCCCCCAGGAGCTGTCCCAGGGCGGTGGCCTGACCGGTGACCACGGTCACAGTCCCTCCGGACGCCGCCTCCCGGAGGGGGGCCCTCAGTGCCTCCACCACCGGGTCGGTGGCCGCACCGTCCCGGAGCCGGACCTGGAAGGTGGCCGTGTGCAGGCCCGAGGCATCGTCCGCCTGGGCCAGCCGCCGGACGTCGCGCCCCACGGTGCCGAAGACGGCTTCCACATCCTCGTGGCCCAGGAGTACCTCCTCCAGCGCCCGGGCCACCTGGTCCGTCCGTGCCAGGGCGGTTCCCTCGGGGAGCTCCACGCCCACCTCGAAGGCACCCTGATCCACCCTGGGGAGGAGGTTCCGGTCCAGGCCCCACCCCACCAGGGCAGCGAGTCCCAGCGCCCCGGCCGCGCCAAGGAGGACGACGCTCCGGTGTGAGAGGGACCAGTCCAGCGCCCGCTCGTACCCCCCTGCAAAGCGGTCGAAGCCCCGGTCGAAGGCCCGGAGGAAGGGACCGAAGACGACCCCCAGACCCCGGGCGATCCCCCGCCCCCAGAAGCGCAGGAGCTCCCGGGACAC
>REBX01000112.1 GCA_007692505.1 Gemmatimonadales bacterium
GGGTTCATGGTGGGCCCCGAGGCCGAGCACTCGGGGATCATCCGGGCCGGCGCCCAGTTCGTGGAGGCCATGGCCACGGCCACCGTGCCCAAGCTCGTCCTCACCCTGAACCACGCGTCCGGCGCCGGCTACTACGCCATGGCCGGACAGGGCTTCGACCCGGACTTCATCCTCTCGCTCCCCACGGGGCGCATGGGGGTCATGGAGGGGGAGAGCGCGGTCATGGCCCTCTTCTCCGGGCAGATCGAGAAGCTGAAGGAGGAGGGGAAGGTCCCCGACGAGGACCTCACCACCCGCATGGACGAGGTCCGTGCGGAGTACGAGCGCCAGCTGGATGCCCGCTTCGCTGCCGCCCGGGGGTTCGTGGACGAGGTCGTCCTCCCCGGTGAGCTGAGGGGGCGCCTCTCGCTCCTCCTCCGGGCCGCCAACCGGAACCCCGGCCCGCACCTGGGCCCCTTCACCCTGCCTGCAGACACGGCCTGAGCATGGGCTCCATGGCCCTGGGCCATCCCCGTTCTCGCGCCACTTCACATCGCCACGAGGGAAAGACTGCATGACTTCCGACAACCGCACGCTCCGCATCGGGAGCGGACAGGGCTTCTGGGGCGACGACCTGGATGCCCCCGTCCGCCAGATGGAGGGCGGGCCGCTGGACTACCTCATGATGGACTACCTGGCCGAGGTCACCATGTCCATCATGCAGAAGCAGCGGAGCCGCGATCCCTCCACCGGCTACGCCCGGGACTTCATCCCCCTCATGGAGCGACTCTTCCCGGCCGTGGCCTCGAAGGGCGTCCGCATCGTGACCAACGCCGGAGGGGTGAACCCCGAGGGCTGCGGCGAGGCCCTCCTGGAAGCGGGCCGGAAGGCCGGGGTGGCCGGAAAGGTGAAGGTGGGGGTCGTCACCGGCGATGACCTCCTGGACCGCCTCCCGCAGCTGGTGGAGGAGGGGCACGAGCTGACGAACATGGAGACGGGCCGCCCCATCACGGACATCCTGGAGGACGTCCAGAGTGCGAACGCCTACATCGGGGCCGACCCCATCGTGGAGGCCCTCCGGAAGGGCGCCGACGTCATCGTGACGGGCCGCTCCACCGACACGGCCCTCACCTACGGCCCCATGATGCACGCCTTCGGCTGGTCCCCCGACGACCACGACCGCATCGCCCAGGGCGTCGTGGCCGGCCACATCAACGAGTGCGGGGCCCAGGCTTCCGGCGGAAACGCCATGGCGGACTGGTGGACGATCCCCTCCATGGAGACGGTGGGCTTCCCCATTATCGAGGCGAGCCCGGACGGCAGCCTCGTGGTCACCAAGCACCCCGGCACCGGGGGGCGGGTGAACCGGGCCGTGGTGACGGAGCAGCTCCTCTACGAGATGGGCGACCCCTCCGAGTACATCACCCCTGACGTGGTCGCGGACTTCACCTCCCTGCAGCTGGAGGAGGTTGGGGAGGACAGGGTCCGGGTCACCGGTGTCACCGGGCGTCCCCGCACCGACTTCCTCAAGGTCTCCATTGCCTGGGCCGACGGGTGGAAGGCCGTGGGCAGCCTGGTGTACAGCTGGCCCGACGCCCCGGCCAAGGCTCGGGAGGCGGCCCGCATCCTCCGGGCCCGCTTCGACCGGCTGGGGCTGGAGTTCGACGAGGTCCGCACGGAGCTGGTGGGCTGGGATGCCACCCACGGGCATCTGGCTGGCGAGCCCCCGTCGGACATCCCGGAGGTGCAGCTCCGCATTGCCGTCCGGGCCCGCGACCGGGCCCCGGTGGAGCGGTTCAGCCGGGAGATCGCACCCCTGGTCCTCACGGGCCCGCCCTCGGTGACGGGCTTTGCCGGCGGGCGCCCCCGGGTGCAGCAGGTCATGGCCTACTGGCCCGCACTCCTCCGCCGCGAAGCCGTGGAGCCCCACCTGAAGGTCCGGATCCTGGAGGTCTGAGAATGGCGAAGATTCAGCTGGTGGACCTGGCCCATGCCCGGTCCGGAGACAAGGGCGACACGGCAAACGTGGGCATCATCGCCTACGACCCCGCCGACTACCCCCTCCTCCGGGAGGCCCTCACTCCGGAGCGGGTGAAAGCCCACTTCGGGCCCCTGGTGAAAGGCGAGGTGGAGCGCTTCCAACTCCCCAACCTCCACGCCCTCAACTTCCTCCTCCACGGCGCGCTGGGCGGAGGCGGTACGGTCTCCCTCATGACGGACGCCCAGGGGAAGGTCTTCTCCACCGCCCTCCTCCGCATGGAGCTGGAGGTCCCCGACGAGGTGGCCCACCGGGCCCGCGGTCGCGGATGGAAGCCGGAGGACGCATGACCGGGAGCTCGGCCGGGTCCGCCCCCCGGCCCCCATCGGAGAGGGCCCTGCCGGGGAAGGCCGTGCCGATCGAGGCCGCGCCGGTGGAGGGCTCCGATGGCACCGTCCTCCTGGCAGTGGCCGACGGGGTGGCCCGCGTCACCCTGAACCGCCCCGACAAGCGGAACGCCATGGACGCCCGGGTGGTGGCGGGCCTCCGTTCCGCGCTGGAGGCCACGGCGAGTAGCAAGGACGTCCGGGTGGTCCTCCTCCGGGGCGCGGGCCCGGACTTCTGCTCCGGGGCCGACCTGGCCGCCCTGGAGGCCCTGGCCGACGCCGGCGCCGAGGCCTCCCTGGAGGACGCCCGCCAGATGGGCGACCTCTTCGTGGCCATGCGCCGCCACCCCCGCCCCATCGTGGCCGCCGTCACCGGTCGGGCCCTGGCGGGGGGATGCGGGCTCGCCACCGCCTGCGACATGATCCTGGCCTCGGAGGACGCCCGCTTCGGCTTCCCCGAGGTACACCTGGGCTTCGTGCCTGCCATGGTCATGACCATGCTCCGCCGGAAGGTGGTGGAGGGTCGGGCCTTCGAGCTCGTCACCCTGGGCGAGCGCATCGATGCAGCAGAGGCCTGCCGGGTGGGGCTCGTGAACCGGGTCTTCGCCCCGGAGGACTTCGAGGCCGGGGTGGAGGAGGTGGTCGGGTCCCTGGCCGCCCGCCCCGCCTCCGCCATCCACCTGACCAAGCGCCTCCTCTACGGGCTGGACGGGGTGGCCTTCGAGGACGGGATCGGTCGGGGCGCCGAGGTGAACACCGTGGCGCGCCTCACAGAGGCCTGCCGGGCCGGCGTCCGCGCCTTCCTGGACCGCAGCCCCAGCCGCAGTTGAGATCGGAGGTCCCATGATCATCGTCCCCTACTTCGCCGACCGGGAGCGCCGGGCGGACCGCTATCCGTGGCTCGAGTGGAAGGTCCGGCTCTTCAGCGCCGGCGCCGTCCTGGCCGTGGCGGGCATCGTCATGGAGATCGACTGGGTGGTCTGGCTCGCCGTGGTCGTCCTGGCCGCTGCCTTCCTGGTCCGATTCCTCCCGGGGGGACGTGGAGAGGTGGTGGACGAGGACGAGGACCCGCTGGCCATCTACGTGGGCCGGGCCGAGTTCGACGACGACGACCCCGAAGTCGACGCCCCGGACGACGCCGAGGACCAGCCGAACCACCGGGACTGAGCCCGCCGGGTCTCCAGACGGGCCCATTCTCCCATCCCATGGCCCCGCTCCCCCCTGGAGGTTCCGGGGGATGGCCTTCCGTCCCCCGCTTCCTGCGCTGGCTGCCCTCGAGCGCCACTTCGGCTTCCCCTCCTTCCGGGAGGGACAGGGCGAGCTCGTGGCAGCGGCGCTGCACGGGAAGGACGCCCTGGGGGTCCTTCCCACCGGGGGAGGGAAGAGCCTCTGCTACCAGATCCCCGCTGCCGTCCTCCCGGGGCTTGTCCTCGTCCTCACCCCTCTGGTCTCCCTCATGGCGGACCAGGTCCGACGGGCCCGGGAGGCGGGCATCCCGGCCGCTGCCCTCCACTCGGGGATGCCCCGGGGAGACCGCCGACAGGCGGAAGAGGACGCGGCCCGGGGTGCATTCCGCCTCCTCTTCGTGGCGCCGGAGCGCCTGGTGCGGCCCGCCTTCCAGGCCTTCCTCCCCCGCCTGTCGGTGGACCTCCTGGTGGTGGACGAGGCCCACTGCATCTCCCTGTGGGGCCACGACTTCCGCCCGGCGTACCGGCAGATCGGCGCCGTGCGCTCCCGCCTCCCGGAGGTGCCCGTCCTGGCCCTCACCGCGACGGCCACCCCGGAGGTTCGGGCCGAGATCGAGACGGAGCTCCGCCTGGTCTCCCCCGTTCGCACCGTCCTCTCCTTCGACCGCCCGAACCTGGGGTGGGGCGTCCAGCCCGTCCGGTCTGCCGGGGAGAAGCCCGAGGCAGTCCGGCACATGGTCCGGGCCCTTGGGGGCGCCCGCATGGTCTACGCGGCCACCCGGAGGCGGGTGGAGGAGATCTCGGCCCACCTGGTTCGAAGCGGCGTCCGGGCCCGGCCCTACCACGCCGGTCTCTCGGTCCCCGGGCGGGACCGGACCCAGGATTGGTTCATGTCCGCGCCGGCCCCGGTGGTGGTGGCCACCAATGCCTTCGGGATGGGGATCGATCGTTCCGACGTCCGGCTGGTGGTCCACGACCAGCTCTCGGGCACCCTGGAGGACTACTACCAGGAGGCGGGCCGGGCCGGGCGGGACGGAGAGCCCGCCCTCTGCATCGCCCTTCATGCCCCGTCGGACCGGAAGGTGCATCGGGCGTTCCTGGACGGGACTCATCCGCCCCTGCGGCGTCCGGCGGACTGGGTGGAGGTCCTGCAGGGCGGCCCGGCAGCCCATCGCCGCAGGCGGCGCCGGATCGGGAAGGCCCAGCGTCGGGCCGTGGAGCAATATGCCCGGACACGGGGTTGCCGCCGACACGCGCTCCTGTCCCACTTTGGAGAGGGAGAAGGGAAGGGGGACTGTCCCGCCTGCGACCGGTGCTCCGGATGGGCACGTCTTTTTCGGTTCCCGGCTTCGGTCTAACTTGAATGGGCTGTGGAGGGGGGAATCTCTACCCCTCCCCCCGACCTTCCCCACAGGAGCGGCCCGGGCCCCACCCGGCCCGCTCCCCCCGCCCCGCTCCCCCCGCACAGACATCCCATGGATCTCTACCTGAACGACGACCACCGCGCCTTCGTGAAGAAGGTCCGGGGGTTTGCCGAAGACGCCATCGTGCCCGTGGCCCGGGAGCTGGACCACGAATCCCGCTTCCCCTGGGACAACGTGAAAGCCATGGCCGAGATGGGTCTCCTGGGCGTGCCCATCCCTCGGGAGCTGGGCGGACAGGGCCTGGACGGCCTCACCTACCTCCTGACCGTGCAGGAGCTGGCGAAGTACGACGCCAGCCACGCCATCACCGTTTCGGCCCACACCACTCTGGGGACCACGCCCATCCTGAACTTCGGTACGGAGGCGCAGAAGGAACGCTTCGTGCCCCGACTGGCCCGGGGCGAGATCCTGGGCGGGTTCGGGCTCACCGAGCCCGGTGCCGGCTCCGACGCCTCGGGTTCCCGCACCCGGGCTGTTCGGGAGAACGGGGGCTGGCGGCTGAACGGCTCCAAGATCTTCATCACCCATGCCGGGGTGGGTGAGGTCTTCACGGTCACCGCGGTAACCGATCCGGAGCAAGGCTCCAAGGGGATCACGAATTTCATCGTGACCAAGCCCTCCACCGACCCCGACGATGCGGGCCGGGTGGGCATGGGGTCCGTGGAGGACCTGGGTTACACCCCCGGCGTGAAGGCCGGGAAGAAGGAGGACAAGATGGGGTGGCGGGCCTCCGACACCCGGGAGCTCCTCCTGGAGGACGCCGAGGTGGCCGACGACCACCGGGTGGGGGAGGAGGGTCGTGGCTTCATCAACTTCATGAAGACCCTGGATTCGGGCCGAATCGGGATCGCGGCCCTCTCCCTGGGGATCGCCGAGGGGGCCGTGGATGCGGCGCTCCACTGGACGAACCGCCGGAAGCAGTTCGGGAAGAAGATCTTCGACTTCCAGCCCGTGCAGTTCCGGCTGGCGGACCTGGCCACCGAGATCGAGGCAGCGAAGCACCTCACGTACCACGCCGCCTGGCTCATGGAGAAGGGTCGACCCTTCTCCAGGGAGGCGGCCATGGCCAAGCTCTTCGCGTCGGAGCTCTGCATGAAGGCCACCATCGAGTGCGTCCAGCTCATGGGCGGGGCGGGGTACTCGGACCAGCAGCCCGTGGAGCGGATGCTTCGGGACGCCAAGGTCTGCGAGATCGGTGAGGGCACCAGCGAGATCCAGCGGATGGTCATTGCCCGCCACCTGGTGCGCGAGGCCTTCGGAAACGCATGAGAGGACCCTCGACGATGGGATCCAGCGGGAGATCCGGCGGGGGGCCGCGCCTTCCCGTAGTCCCCGATCCGAGGAGGTGGACGCCATGAAGCGCGAGATCCTCATCAGCTCAACCCCCCGGGAGTCGTGGGTGGCCATCCTGGAGGACGGCCACCTGGTGGAGGTCATGCTGGACCGGCCCGACCAGGGCCGGACCGTGGGCAACATCCACCTGGGAAGGGTGGACGCGGTCCTCCCGGGGATCCAGGCGGCCTTCGTGAACATCGGGACGGACAAGGCGGGCTTCCTCCACGTCAGCGACCTGGTGGACGAGGACGAGGAGGACGAGGACGACGACGAGAACGGGAACGAGTCCGGCGGGGGACCCAGGGGACGCCGGTCCCGAAGCGGGCCTCCCATCCAGGAGCAGCTCAAGAAGGGCGATGAGGTCCTGGTACAGGTGACCAAGGAGCCCATCGGGACCAAGGGGCCCCGCCTGACGGGCCAGGTGTCCCTTCCGGGGCGCTCCATTGTCTACATGCCCTTCTCCTCCCACGTGGGGGTGAGCCGGAAGATCGAGCAGCGAGAGGAACGGGCCCGCCTGAAGGAGATGGCCCGGGAGGTCCGCCCCGACGATGCCGGCGGGGTCATCATCCGCACCGTGGGCGAGGAACTCACGAAGGAACGGTTCCGCCGGGAGTTCGACCGCCTCCACTCCACCTGGCGGAAGATCCGGAAGAAGGCGGCAGGAGCCCGGGCCCCGGCCCTGGTCCACCGGGAGGCGCAGCTTACCTCCGGGGTGGTCCGGGACCTCTTCTCGGACAAGTTCGACGCCCTGGTGGTGGACGACCCCCAGCTCCACGCCGAGATCTCGGACCACGTGAAGGCCATGGACCCGGAGCTCCTGGACCGGGTGAAGCTGCAGGAGGGCGACGAGCCCCTCTTCGATCGGTACAGCATCGAGGAGGAGATCCGGGAGGCCTTCCAGCGTCGCGTGAACCTCCCTTCGGGGGGCTACATCATCGTGGAGCCCACCGAGGCGCTGGTCTCCATCGACGTGAACACCGGCCGTTTCACCGGGAAGGGCCGGAAAGACCCCGAGGAGACGATCCTCCAGGCGAACCTGGATGCCGCCCGGGAGGTTGCCCGACAGCTCCGTCTCCGGGACGTGGGCGGGATCATCGTGGTGGACTTCATCGACATGGAGTCCCAGGAGAACCGGGACCGGGTCCTCCACGAGCTCCGGAGCCACCTGGGCAGGGACCGGGCCCGGACGAAGGCCTTCTCGGTGTCGGAGCTGGGCCTCATCGAGATGACTCGACAGAGGGTCCGGCCGTCCCTCTTCCAGGCCCTTACCCAGCCCTGCCGCCACTGCGAGGGCGCCGGGCGGGTCTTCACCCCACCCACCGTGGTCCGGCGGGTTGAGCGGAGCATCATGAGGGCGGCGGCCTCCGGAGACGAACGGTCCCTGGTGGTGCGGCTCCATCCGGCGGTCCTGGTCCACATTCTGGAGGAGGAGCCCGAGTTCGCCCGCCGGCTGCGCCGGGAGAGTGGGCTTGAGTTGGAGCTCAGGGACGACCCCCTCTGCAGGGAGGACGACTTCCGCCTCATGTCGGGCCCGGCCGAAACCGAGGTCACGGCCCGATACACGAAGCGGGCAAGTTCCTAGAAGGCTGCCCGAAGAAGCATGGGGAACGCCGTCACGGGGACTTGACCCGGAGGCGGTTCGGCCTACCTTTCAAGGGCTGAGGGTGCAACGCCCGCCGGGACCTGTCCCGGCTCGGGCGTGCATCCGTTCAACTGACGCAACCACGGACCGGATCGAGGTTCAGCATGTACGCGGTCTTCAGAACCGGCGGAAAGCAGTTCCGCGCCGAGCCAGGCGCTCGGATTCAGATTCCCTCCCTCGACGCCGAAGCCGGCGACGAGATCGTCTTCGACGACGTGCTCCTCGCCCACGATGGCGAGACCACGGCGGTGGGCAAGCCCACGGTGGAGGGGGCGAAGGTTCAGGCCGAGGTCCTGGGCCACGGTCGGACGAAGAAGGTGATCGTCTTCAAGCGGAAGCGCCGGAAGGGCTACCGCAGGAAGCAGGGTCACCGTCAGGGCTTCACCGAGGTGCAGGTGAACGAAATCGTGCTCTGACGGAATCGGACTGCTCGTTCCTCACGGAATGGCGGCCTCTCCGGCACGACACGGTTTTCGATCCTGCACGACTCGAGCGAATACGGGAGCATCTCATGGCACACAAGAAGGGTGTCGGCTCAAGCCGAAACGGACGCGACAGCAATGCGAAGCGCCTGGGCGTGAAGCGCTTTGGCGGCCAGCACGTGCGCGCCGGAGGGATCATCGTCCGGCAGCGTGGTACCCGCTTCCACCCCGGCGTGAACGTGCGCCGCGGAGGCGATGACACGCTCTTCGCCGTGGCAGACGGTGTGGTCAAGTTCGAGACGCGTCGGCGCAAGCCGGCCGTGTCGGTGTACCCCTCGGACTGACCCCAGCCTGCAGGAACAAACAACCGGTCCGGCCTTCCCGGAGTCTTGGGGAAGGCCGGACCGTTTCCGTACCCCGAAGTGTCCAATTCCTCTGCGAGGAGCAGTTTTTCAACGCCTGGGAGTCCGGACACGGGAGGACGATGAATGTCGAACAACGTTTCGACGGACGAACCCCGAAGTACCCGCCAGGATCGGCGGCGGCGCCTCCGACCCGGTCGGGTCATGGCCGTCGGCACGATCACGGGCGTGGCCTCTCTCCTCCTTGCAGCTGCGGTCCTCCGGCCGGAGGCTCCTCCGCAGGAGCCGGCGCCCTTCGATGTGCCGGACGCCACCTCTCTCCTCCTGGACACCGGCCTCCCCATGGAGGTGAACGACCGGGTGGAGCGGTGGATCCACCGTTTCCTGGGCGAGGACCGGGAGAGCTTCGAGCAGTACCTGGTCCGGGAAGGGCTCTACGGCGACCTCATCCGGGATCGCCTCCAGGCTCGGGGCATGCCCCGTGAACTCCTCTACCTGGCCATGATCGAGTCCGGCTTCTCGCCGGCGGCCACGTCTCCGGTGGCAGCCTCCGGGGTGTGGCAGTTCATGGGGGCCACGGCCCGAGCCTACGGCCTTACCGTGGACGGATGGGTGGACGAGCGCCGGGATCCGGTGCGGGCCACCGATGCGGCCCTGGACTACCTGGAGGAGCTCCACAAGCTCTTCGACTCCTGGTACCTTGCGGCCGCGGCCTACAATGCCGGCCCCGCCCGGGTGAAGCAGGCCATGGCCCGGACCCGGACCGACGCCGATTCCGATGTGGACCTCTACTGGAAGATCATTGACCGGCTCCCCCGGGAAACCCGGGAGTACGTGCCCAAGATCCTGGCCGCGGCCCTCCTGGCGGAGCAGGCGGAGCACTTCGGCTTCGGAGATCTGGAGCGGTCGCTTCCGTACCTCTTCGACCGGGTGCTGGTCCCCGGCGGCACGGCCCTCGCCGAAGTGGCGAAGGCCATCGACGTGTCGCCCTCCCTCCTCCGGGACATGAACCCCCACCTCATCCGGGGGCAGACCCCGCCGGACCGGTCCTTCCCGGTGCGGGTCCCCGTGGGCGAGTCGCACCGGGTAGTGGCCTCCCTCCCTGGCGGAACGGGCTGACGATACCCGGAGGCACCGTCGAGCTACCCGGAAGCGCCAGTGAGCCCCGCGACCCCTACTCCGGTGGCGGGGCCGGGGGCCAGTCGGGCAGTCGGTCCTCCTGCACGGCCCGGGCCTGGCCGATGATCCGCCAGAACACGTCCCGGGTCATCTCCTCGTCCACGCCGAGTTCCCGGGCCCGTCCGGCCAGGCGCCGGATGACCTCCGCCTCCCGGGCCGGGTCCATGACCGGAAGGCCCAGGACCGTCTTCGCCCCCCCGATGCGGAGGGCGAGCTCGAAGCGCTCGCCGATGGTGCGGATGAGGAGGTCGTCCACTTCCTGGATCCGCTCCCGGGCGGCCTCAAGCTCCTCCCGGGCCGCCGTTTCGCGCCTGGCCTCCCGCCCGGCCTCCTCACCGTCCGTGTCCGTCATCGGCCCCTGAACTCCGCTCGGCGCTTCTCCACGAAGGCCCGGACTCCTTCCTGCCCGTCCTCCGAGGCGAAGGCGGCCAGGAAGAGCTCCCGCTCCAGCTCCAGCCCCGCCGAGAGGGGGACTTCCATGGCGGCCCGGACGGAGCGCTTGGCGAGGCGAAGGGCCACCGGGCTCCACCGGGCCATCCGGCCGGCCAGCTTGCCGGCCGCCTCCAGATGGCCTCCCTCCTCCTCCGCCAGGACCTCCACCAGCCCGATCCGGTGGGCCTCCGCCGCATCGATGGTGTCGCCGGAGAGGGCAATGCGGAGGGCCTGTCCAGGCCCAACCAGCCGCGCCAGCCGCTGGGTGCCCCCGGCGCCGGGGATGAGGCCCAGCCGGATCTCGGCCTGACCGAAGCGGGCCGTGGGGCAGGCAATGCGCACGTCGCAGGCCAGGGCCAGCTCCGAGCCCCCGCCCAGGCACCACCCGTGGACGGCACAGAGGATGGGCTTGGGGAACCCGGCCACCGCGTCGTAGACCCGCCGCCGGTCGTAGACCTCCCGCTGCTCGCCGGGGGTGCGGGCGGCGAATTCCGACACGTCGGCTCCGGCCACAAAGGCCTTCTCCCCGGCCCCGTGGAGGATGGCCACCTTCACCCGGGCGTCTGCGGCGAGGTCGTCCACCACCTCCATGAGGTGCTGGCGCACCCGGGTGTTCAGGGCGTTCAGCTTGTCGGGCCGGTTCAGGGTGATGGTGGCGATGCCCTCATCGTCCACCGACACGAGGATGGAGTCCCCGGACCCTCCCCGGTCGTCCCCGGCAACCCCCCAATCGTCCCCGGCAACCACCCCATCGTCCCCGGCACTCGCCCCCTCCTCCTCGCCCTCGCCCTCGCCGTTGCTCATCCGTCCGTCTCCCAGTCGTAGAAGCCCTGTCCCGTCTTCTTCCCCAGGTCGCCCCGGGCCACCATCTCCCGGAGGAGGTCGGGAGGCCGAAAGCGCTCCGAGCCCGTCTCCCCGTCCAGGGTCCGATGCAGATACTCGGCAATCCCCAGCCGGACGTCGAGGCCCACCAGGTCCGTAAGGCGGAGGGGGCCCATGGGGTGGCGGTATCCCAGCGTCATGGCCCGGTCGATGTCTGCCGGCGAGGCCACCTCCTCCTCCACCATGCGGATGGCCTCGAGCCCCAGGGCCACCCCCAGACGGGACGATGCGAAACCCGGGGTGTCCCGGACCACGATGGGCTCCTTGCCCAGCCCCCGGGCGAAGGCCACCCCCCGGTCCGTCCCCTCGGGGCGGGTTCGGGGGCCGTGGACCACCTCCACCAGGGCCATGATGTGCACCGGGTTGAAGAAGTGGAGCCCCAGGACCCGGCCCGGGTCCTCCAGTCCCTCCGCAATGCCGTCCACCGAGAGGGACGAGGTGTTCGTGGCCAGGAGGGTGTCCGGGGCCACCTCCCGCTCCACCGCCTGGAGGAGCTCCCTCTTGAGCTCCATCCGCTCCGGGGCCGCCTCGATGACCAGGGAGGCATCCCCCACGGCCTCCGCTGCCGAGGTGGCCACGGTGAGGCGCTCCAGCGCCGCCTCCCGCACGTGGGCCTCCACCTTTCCCAGCTCGACTCCCTTGTCCAGGTTCGCCCGAATCCGCCGGAGGCCGGCCTGGGCGGCGCCCTCCCCGGGGTCGAAGAGGCGCACCGGGTGCCCCGCCATGGCAGCGACCTGTGCGATTCCGTGGCCCATGGTCCCGGCTCCCAGGACCCCGACCCGCTCCACGTCGGTCATGACCCCTCCCGGTCCACCAGCGTCGCGATTCCCTGGCCCACCCCGATGCACATGGTGGCGAGCCCCGTGGCCGAGCCCCGGCGCACCATCTCGTGGACCAGGGTGACCAGGATCCGGGCCCCGGAAGCCCCCACGGGGTGCCCCAGGGCGATGGCCCCCCCGTTCACGTTCGTCCGCTCCGGGTCCAGCCGGAGCTGCTCCAGGCAGGGGATGGCCTGCGCGGCAAAGGCCTCGTTCACCTCGGCGAGCTCCACGTCGTCGGCCTCCATCCCGGCCCGCTCCAGGGCCTTCCGGGTGGCGGGCACCGGACCGATCCCCATGCGGTGGGGCTCCACCCCGGTCACGGCCCCGGTGCGGACCCGTGCCATGGGTTCGAGGCCCAGCGCCCGGGCCCGCTCCCCGGACATGACCAGGAGTGCGGCGGCGCCGTCATTGATCCCCGAGGCGTTCCCCGCCGTCACGGTCCCGTCCTCCTGGAAGACGGGGCGGAGGCGGGCCAGGTCCTCCCGGGTCGTGCCCGGGCGGGGGTGCTCGTCTGCCTCCACCACCACCGGTTCCCCACGGCGCCGGGGCACCACCACCGGCACGATCTCGCCCCGGAACCGCCCGGCCTCCATGGCCGCTGCCGCCCTCCGCTGGCTCTCGGCGGCGAAGGCGTCCTGGACCTCCCGGGTCACGGCGAACTCCCGGGCCACCACCTCGGCGGTCCGGCCCAGCCCCATGGTCCACTCGTCGGGGAAGGCCGGGTTGGGGAAGCGCCATCCCAGGACCGTGTCCGCCATCTCGGGGGTCCCCCGGTTCCAGGCCCGCCCGGGCTTGAGGAGGACCCAGGGTGCCCGGCTCATGCTCTCCACGCCCCCCACCAGGAAGACCTCGCCCTCCCCGGCCCGGACCTGGTGCATGGCCGAGAGGACGGCCTGGAGCCCCGAGCCGCAGAGGCGGTTCACCGTCTGGCCCGGCACCTCCACCGGGAGTCCCGCCCGGAGGAGGGCCATGCGGGCCACGTTCCGGTTGTCTTCCCCGGCCTGGTTCGTGCACCCCAGGATGACGTCGTCCACCAGGGAGGGGTCCAGCCCGTTCCGCTCCACCAGGGCCTCCAGGAGGCCGGCGGCCAGGTCGTCGGGGCGGACGGGGGCCAGCGCCCCCCCATGGCGGCCGATGGGCGTGCGAACGGCGTCGATGATCCAGCATTCGGGCATGGATTCACTCCCCTTGGCGACACTGCACAAGTCAGTCCAGCGCCATTCGGGCATGGTGGGGCTCCTCCTGTAACTTTTCTTCAGCCTCCTGGTCAGTCCAGCGCCACCCAGACGTCCTTCGTCCGGGTGTAGTTCCGGAGGGCGGCCGTCATCCCCAGGTCCCGCCCGTACCCGCTCTCTCCCACCCCGCCGAAGGGGGCGGCCGGGTCGTACTGGTTGTAGGTGTTCACCCACACCGTGCCCGCCCGGAGCCCCGCCGCAAACCGGTGGGCCCGCCCCACGTCCCGGGTCCAGACCCCGGCGGCCAGCCCGTAGGCCGTGTCGTTCGCCTTCGCCAGGGCGTCGGCTTCGTCCTCGAAGGGGATCACGGCCACCACGGGCCCGAAGATCTCCTCCCGGGCAATGGTCATGTCGGGCTCCACGTCGGCAAACACGGTGGCCTCCACGAAGAAGCCCTTCCCGTCCACGGTCTGCCGCTCCCCGCCGCACACCAGGCGCGCCCCTTCCTTCCGGCCCGCCTCGATGTAGCCCAGGACCCGCTCCTGCTGGGTCCGGCTCACCAGGGCACCCAGCCGGGTACCGTCGCCCATGGGGTCTCCCACGGTCATCTTCTGAGCCCGCCCGGCCAGCCCCTCCACCACCTGGTCGTAGACGGAGCGCTCCACCAGGACCCGGGACCCGGCGGCACACACCTCGCCCTTCCCGTAGAAGATCCCGGTGGCCGCCCCCCGGATCGCGCTCTTGAGCTCCGCATCGGCGAAGATCACGTTGGGCGACTTCCCGCCCAGCTCCAGCGTCACCGGGGTGAGGGCCCGGGCGGCCTCCGCCTGCACGATGCGCCCCGTGGCCGGCGAACCGGTGAACGAGATCTTGTCCACCTGGGGATGACGGACCAGGGCGGACCCGGCCTCGTCGCCGTAGCCCGGCACCACGTTGAGGATCCCCGGCGGGAACCCGGCCTCGGCGGCCAGCTCCCCCAGGAGGAGCGCGGTGAGGGGGGTCTGCTCGGCGGGCTTCAGCACCACGGCGTTCCCGCAGGCCAGAGCCGGCGCCACCTTCCAGGAGGCCAGGTTCAGGGGGAAGTTCCAGGGCACGATGCACCCCACCACCCCCACCGGCTCCGCCCGGGTGTAGTTCAGGAAGGGCCCGGACACGGGGATCGTCTCCCCGTGGACCTTGTCGGCGAGGCCGGCGAAGTACCGAAAGGTCCCCACCACCATGGAGAGGTCCACCTTCCGGGACTCGAACCAGGGCTTCCCGTTGTCCATGGTCTCCAGGCGAGCCAGCTCGTCGGCGTTCTCCTCCAGCAGCCCGGCCAGGCGCCAGAGGAGGTCGGCCCGCTTCCGCCCCGACAGCCGCTGCCACCCGGTGCTCTCGAAGGCCGTCCGGGCCGAGCGCACGGCCCGGTCCACGTCGGCCTCCCCGGCCCGGGCCACCGAGGCGATCTCCTCCTCGGTGGCCGGGTTCACGGTTGCGAAGGTCCGCCCGTCGGCGGCGTCCTCCCAGGCGTTGTCGATCCAGATCTGGTGGCGGATCCTCGGGTCGGGGTTCGTCACGGCTCAGCTCCCCTCGAACTCGGCCTTGCGCTTCTCAATGTAGGCGGCGAGCCCCTCCTTCGCGTCCCGGCTCTGGAACAGCTGCTGCTGCAGCTCCCGCTCGATGGCCAGCGCCGACTCGAAGGGCACCTCGGCGCCGCTCTGCACGGCCCGCTTGATGAGCCCCACCGCCTTGGACGCCCGGCCCGGCGTGGTGAAGCTCTCGGCAAAGGCCATGACCTGCGCCATGAAGTCGTCGTGGCCCTCCGCGTCCAGGACCCGGTTCACCAGCCCCAGCTCCAGGGCCCGGTCGAACCCGAAGGTCTCGCCGGTGACCATGAGCTCGATGGCCTTCGACTTGCCCACCATGCGGGCCATGCGCTGGGTGCCGCCGGTTCCCGGGAGGACCCCCAGGTTGATCTCGGGCAGCCCCACCTTGCCGGCGTCCTTCCGGGCAATCCGCATGTCGCAGGCCATGGCGATCTCGAGCCCGCCCCCCACCGTGTGCCCGTTCAGGGCCGCAATGGTGAGCTTGGGCGTCTGCTCCAGCCGGTTCAGCGTCTCGTTGGCGTGGAGGCAGAAGTAATACTTGAAGGTGGGGTCCACCGAGTTCAGCATCCCGATGTTCGCCCCGGCGCAGAAGAACTTCTCGCCGGTCCCGGTGAGGAGGATCACCGAGACGTCGTTGTCCATGCGGGCCTCGAGGATGCAGGTGTCCAGGTCCTGCATCATCTCGTACGTGTACGTGTTGGCCGGCGGGTCGGCGAGGCGGAAGATGGCCACCTGGCCCTGCTTTTCGTAGGTCACGAGCTTCGTGCGATCAGCCATGGTTCGTCCGTTGTCTGGGGGTGGGTGTTGGGGTGTGCGAGCGTTCGTTTCGAGATTCATGTTTCGGGGGAGGGCCGGCCGGGCGGCCGAGCCGCCCCGGGGCGGTGCCGGGCTACCTGCGTCCGTCCCGCCAGATGGAGGGAGAGGGGGGCTGCCCCCCGGCAGCGGGGCGGGCCGAGCCCGGGGCCCGGATGCCCTCCAGGAAGAGGGTGGCCATCTCGTCGGCCAGCCGGTCTGCAGGGGCGTCCCGGTCGTCCCGGTGCCAGGTGTAGATCCAGTTCATCATTCCGAAGAGGCCGAAGGTGGCCGTTCGCAGGTCGGGGCCTTTCTCGGGGCGGAGTTCGTCCACGATCTCCAGGAGGACCCGGGCGTAGGCCCGCTTGAGCCCGTGGACCTTCCGGCCCGGGGTCCCGGTGAGGACGTCGGACTCGTGGGAGAGGACCTTCATCTCGGCCCGGTTTGCCAGGAAGTAGCTCAGGTGGATCCCCATGAAGGTCCGGAGGCGCGCCTCCGCCGGCTGCTTCGGGTCCAGGGCGCTTCGCTGCCGTTCCAGGAGGGTGCCGAAGCAGTGCTCCTGGATGAGGAAGAGGAGGTCTTCCTTGGACCGGAAGTAGTAGTACAGCCCCGAAAGGCTGATCTCCGTGGCCGCGGCGATGTCGCGGATGCTGGCCCGGTGGTAGCCCTTCTCGGCGAAGATGGCCGCCGCGGACCGGAGGATCCCCAGGAGCTTCTCGTCGTATTCGCTCCGGGGTGCGGAGGCGGGGGGCTCGGGGGCGGCAGACCCGGAGGTGGGGCGCTCGGACGGAGGGGAACCGGAGGTGTCCGAGGATCCGGAGGTGTCCGACGTTGCGGTCACGGGCAGGCGGGCCGGGGGGAAGGAGCGGGCTGGCGACGGACGTCGGGCTCGCCGATCCCGGGTGCTGCAGTGGGGAGGCGGACGAGCGTTCGAACGGCAGCCCGAAGGGTAGGCCATTCCGGCCGTCCGGGTCAAGACCCGTCCCCGCCCCGGACCCGCAGGCGTCGAGACCGGGTAGGGAGAGGAGAAATGGTGCCCCGTCCTTGCGTCTCGCTCGGGCCTCCACCCTCTTCCTCCCCGGCTCCCCGCCCTTCACTCCGGCTCCCGGCCCGAATGATCGCCCCCGCTGCACCTCCCACCCCGGCCAGAACGCCCCCCCGAGCTCCCGGCCCGACCCCTCGAGCTCCCGTCCCCACCCCGGCCGCCGCCCTCCTCCTCCTGGTGCTGCCGGGCTTCCTGGCGGCCTGCGGCGACCTGGGCCCCCTGGACGACGTGAGCCTGGATGCCGACGAGCCGGTGCCGGCCCTCCGGTTCGGGGGCGAGCTTCCCTCCCTCCCGGCCCTGGTGAGGCGCTGGGCCCCCGCCGACGGCCTGGGGCCGGCGGTGGAGGAGTGGGAGGTCTCGTGGAGCCGCCCCGAGGAGGAGGGGGTCCGGGAGCGGGTGGCGGCGAACCGGGCGGCGGCCCCGTCCCTGCTGGAGGCCATGCCCCCTGGCGAGACCCTTCGGCTGGCCCGGAAGGTGGACGACGTCTTCGCTGCCCTGGACGAGCTGGCGGGCCGGGGGCTCCCCGCCGGCATCGAGGGCCCCCTCTCCGACGCACGGGACGCCCGGGAGGAGGCCCGGCTCCGGGGCGAGCGGGGCGAAGAGGCCCTCCAGCTGGCCCACCTCCTGGAAACCACGGACCACCTGCGTCGGACGACCCCCGGGGCCATGGCCAGGGTCCTGGTCTCCGGGGTGGAGGAGGAGCTTCGAAGGAACTCGGGGGTTCCCTCGTACTCCGAAGAGAGACGGACCCGGATCGAGCGGCTCCTGGCCGGTGCCCGCGAGGCGCTGGCCACCGACGAGCCCGCGCTGGCCCTTCGGCGGGCCTGGTACGCCGCCGGACTCCTGGAGGACGCACCACCGCCTCCGGGACATGCGGTTCCGGATCCCGATGCCGCCCCCCCATTCCCATGATCGCCATGCCTACTCCATCCAGACGGCGCCGCTTCACCCTGCCCCTGGCCCTCACCTTCATGGTGGTGGGCCTTCTGGCGTTTTCCGGTGCCGCCCAGGAGTTCGTCCTGGGCGACGAGGACGGCCCGGTGTACCGGGTGCCCATCCAGGGGGTCATCGAGATGGGGCTGGCCCCCTTCGTGGAGCGGTCGCTGGCCGAGGCGGGGCAGGCCGGGGCGGTGGCGGTGGTGCTGGACATGGACACCCCCGGCGGGCGGGTGGATGCGGCGGAGCGGATCGCCGATGCCCTTCAGGAGTCCGAGGTGCCCGTGTACGTGTGGGTGAACCGGCGGGCCATCTCTGCCGGGGCCCTGATCTCGCTGGCCGCCGACGACATCTTCCTCCGGCCCTCCGCCACCATGGGGGCGGCCACCCCGGTGGATGGCCAGACCGGCGAGACCGCGCCGGAGAAGATGGTCTCCGCCATGCGGTCCACCATGCGGTCCCTGGCCGAGACCCGGGGGCGCGATCCGAGAATTGCCGAGGCCATGGTGGACCCGGACATCGAGGTGGAGGGCGTGGTGGAGGCGGGGCGGCTCCTGACCCTCACTCCCAGCGAGGCGGAGGAGCTTGGCTTCGGGCACGCCGTGGACACCTGGGACGACCTCATGGCCCGGCTGGGCACGGAGGCGAACCCCGTGGTGGACATGGAGGTGAACTGGGCGGAGCGCCTGGTCCGCTTCCTCTCCCACCCCCTTGTGGCGCCCTTCCTCCTCTCTCTGGGCTTCCTGGGGCTCCTGGTGGAGATCAAGACCCCCAGCTTCGGGGTGGCCGGGGCGGCGGGGATCCTCTCGCTGTCCCTCTTCTTCGGGTCCCACCTCCTCATCGGGCTTGCCGGTGCCGAGGGCCTCATCCTGTTCGGGGTGGGGCTGGTCCTCCTCCTCCTGGAGGTCTTCCTGGTGCCCGGGCTGGGCATATTGGGCATCCTGGGTGGCATCGGGATGATCACCGGGGTATATCTCTCCATGCTGGGCGACCTTCCCACATCGCAGGACTACGGTCGTGCCGGCGGTGTACTGGCGGCCGCCATGGCCATCGTCCTCGTGACCTCCTGGTTCATCATGAAGCGACTTCCCTCGAGCAGCCGACTGAAGCGCCTGGGCATCTTCCTGGGTGAGGACACGGGCCGGGAAACCGGCTACACTTCCTCCGAGCGTCGAGCCGATCTGAAGGGCGCGCTGGGGAAGGCCATCACCGACCTCCGGCCCTCCGGCACGGGTCTCTTCGACGACGAGCGCGTGGATGTGGTCTCGGAGTCGGAGTGGATCGAACAGGGCAGCCGGATCCGCATCGTGTCCTCGGAGGGCTACCGCCACGTGGTGCGCCGGATCAGCGAGCGGGCCGACGAGGCCCCCGGTGACGATCCCGACAGCAGCGCGCCCGACGACATCCGTTCCTGAACCGGCGGCCCCTGTGGCCGCCCATCCCGCACACTCCCGAGAGCATCGAGCATGGAAGATCTCCTCACGCAGACCGGAACCCTCGCCTTCATCGGGTTCATCCTCCTGGTCCTCGTCCTCCTCTGGGCCATCCCGGTCCGGCTCTGGATCGAGGCCATTTCGGCCGGCGCCCGGGTGGGCATCGGCTACCTGGTTGGGATGCGCCTCCGGAAGGTGAACCCCCCTGCCGTCGTCCGTCCCCTCATCTGGGCCACCAAGGCCGGACTGGGGCTGAACGTCGGGGACCTGGAAGCCCACTACCTGGCCGGTGGCCGGGTGGATCGGGTGGTCCGGGCCCTCATCTCGGCAGACAAGGCGAACATCGACCTCTCCTTCCAGCAGGCGGCGGCCATCGACCTGGCGGGCCGGGACGTGTTCGAAGCGGTCCAGGTCTCGGTGAACCCCAAGGTCATCGCCACGCCCCGCGTGGCAGCCATGGCCCGCGACGGGATCCAGCTCATCGCCATTGCCCGGGTCACCGTCCGGGCGAACATCAACCGCCTGGTGGGTGGTGCCGGCGAGGAGACGATCCTGGCCCGGGTGGGTGAGGGCATCGTGTCCTCCATCGGTTCGTCGGACTCCCACAAGGCCGTGCTGGAGAACCCCGACTCCATCTCCAAGACCGTCCTCTCCCGGGGACTGGACTCGGGGACGGCCTTCGAGATCCTCTCCATCGATATTGCCGACGTGGACGTGGGCAAGAACATCGGCGCCGAGCTGCAGACGGACCAGGCCGAGGCCGACAAGCGGGTCGCACAGGCCCGCGCCGAGGAGCGCCGCGCCATGGCCGTGGCCCTGGAGCAGGAGAACCGGGCCAAGGTGCAGGAGATGCGTGCCCGCCTGGTGGAGGCCGAGTCCGAGGTGCCCCTGGCCATCGCCGCCGCCTTCAAGGAGGGCAACCTGGGGATCATGGACTACATGAAGTACCGGAACATCCAGTCCGACACCTCCATGCGCGACGCCATCGCCGGCAACGAGGACGACCCGCAGCAGAAGTCCAAGTAATCCATGGATGGTCTCTTCGAACTGATCTTCATCCTGGTCTTCATCGTGGCCGCCGTGCTGGATGCCACGGCGCGTCGCCGGAAGAAGAAGCGCCGGATGGACGACATGGAGTCGGAGGATAAGGGCCCCTCCGGCCGTCCCGCGACGCGGGGCGAGGCGCCGGAGGGCGCCTCGTCCTCGTCCGGGAGCCCCGTGGGTGCCGGGAGCGGTGCCGGATCCGGGGGCAGCGGGGGCGGGTCCGCCTCCCGGTCCGGGTCCGACCGCGAGACGGCGGACTCCATGGTGGCCGACGACTTCTGGGCCATCCTCACCGGTCAGCCCCGTGAGCAGCCGTCCGGTGGCGACCAGGGGGAGGGCGAAGTGATGGTGCGCCGGGAGGACGGGCGCTACGTGCCCCGGAGTGTGGCCGAGGCCGAGGGCTGGTCGTACGAGCTCCCCGAGGGCGAGGGGGCCGGCGCCTCGTCGGGTACCGGCCCCGGCACCGGTGGAGAGGGTCGGGGCCTGGCCGGCGAGGGCCGGAGCACCCGGGCCCGGGCCGGCGAAGCCCGGCGAAGCGAGGCCCTGGGCGAAGGTCGGGGCCAGCAGGGGGAGGGTCGCGGAGACGGCGTGGGGGCCTACGGTGGTCCCTCCGCCGGGGGGTACGGGGCCGGGGCCTCCGGCGACGCCGCGGCGGATCGGCCCGCCGATGCCTCGGACCGCCGCAGGATGGCGGACTGGGACGACCGGGGGCGCCGGGGAGAGCTGGAGCCCCCGAAGGACGCGAACATCCCCATGCCCCTTCCCGGGGATCGCTACTCCGCCGGTGCCGACGACGAACTGGCCCGGCAGGAGGCCGAGCTCTTCGGGGCCCAGGCCGAGCCCTGGAAGGACATGGACGACATCTCCGACGGCGAGATTGCCGACGGACGGGGCGGGGTGGGGGACGACGAGGATGACGGCCCGGCCACCGGTCCCCTGCGCCGGGCCCGCCGGGGCGGGGCCGGGCGCTACACCCGGCTCCTGGAGTCGGGCTCCATGGAGGACCTCCGGAAGGCCGTGGTCCTCCGCGAGGTCCTGGACCAGCCCCTGAGCCTCCGGGCCGGGGTGGAGGGCGGACGCGGCTGGAAGGACGAGTAGGGGCGGCGGGGTGGGAGGGGCGCAGGGGCGAAGGGGCGGGGCACTACGCCGCAGGGCAACTACGCCGCGGGGAACCGATGCGGGTCTCCGAGCCCCCGGGCCAGGCGCCGCTCGGGGTCGCGGTTCCGCTCGGCACCGCGGTTATCCGAACCCGCGTGTGTGTGGATTTTCGCCACTATTGAGCAAAACTCTACACGCGCTGGCTACGGCCTGACTTATTGCAGGATATTGACCATTATTGACCAAAATCCTACACGCGGACGAGTGTGGGTGCGGGTTCCCGAACCCCGGGTTCGCACCTGAACCCCGGGTTCGCACCTGAACCCGCTCGCTCCCTGCAGGAGGCTGCTGAGCTGCCAGTCGCGCCCCCCTGGGGGCCTCGGAGCCGTCAGTCGGGTCAGCCCCGCCCCTTCGTACCATCCCCCGGGCCCAATTGATGGATGGCGGGCGGCGAAGCCGCCCTCCACTTATTAGTTTTTTATATAATGGGCTGCGCAGTCGACGCAGTCGACGCAGTCGGTGAACCCGGCGGTCCCGGGCGCGCGGCGGGTCGCCTGGTCCCGAGCCGACCCAGAGCCGGCTTCAGCCACAATTATACAAAATACTAATATCGCGGGGCCGGAAAGCGGGGGGGGGGGGGGGCCCCCCCCCCCCCCCCCCGGCGACGGCCAGCCTGCTGCGCTGTGACCAGCCTGAGGTCCAGCCTTGGTCCAGCCCGGCTCCGGCCGGCCCGTTGGACTGTGTCCGGCCGGAGCACCCTTGCCACTGGCCGCTGGGCACCGGGTCGCTGGGCACCGGGCCGCGGGCCGCGGACCTTCCGGCCTACATCTCGCCGGTGGCGATCTTCCGGAGGACCGTGTGGAGGATCCCGCCGTTCAGGTAGTACTCCAGGTCCACGTCGGAATCCAGGCGGACATCGGCGGTGAACTCCACCTTGTCGCCGCCCTCCCGGTGGGCCGTCACCTGGACGGTGCCGTTGGCCTCCAGGCCGTTGGCGATCCCCACGATGTCGAAGGTCTCCGTGCCGTCGAGGCCCAGGTCGGACGGGGTCTCGCCCTCCCGGAACTGCAGGGGCAGCACGCCCATGCCCACCAGGTTGGAGCGGTGGATCCGCTCGTAGCTCACGGCCAGGACCGCCTTCACGCCCAGGAGCGTGGTGCCCTTGGCGGCCCAGTCCCGGGAGGAGCCCGTACCGTACTCCGTGCCGGCCAGGATGATGAGGGGCGTGCCCGCCTCCTGGTACTTCATGGAGGCGTCGTAGATGGGCATGACCTCGTCGGAGGGGAAGTGCTTCGTGTAGCCTCCCTCCTTGCCCTCCAGGAGCTGGTTCTTGATGCGGACGTTCCCGAAGGTGCCCCGCATCATGACCTCGTGGTTCCCGCGACGGGATCCGAAGGTGTTGAACTCCCAGGGCTTCACGCCCCGCTCCTGGAGCCAGCGACCGGCGGGCTCGTCCTTGGGGATGGCCCCTGCCGGCGAGATGTGGTCGGTGGTCGTGGTGTCGCCGAGGCGGGCCAGGACCCGGGCGCCCTGGATATCGGACGGCTCGGGGAGGTCCGTGGTCATTCCCTGGAAGAAGGGCGGGTGCTGGATGTAGGTGGAGTCGTCATCCCACTCGTAGATGTCCGCATCGCCCTCGGGGAGGGGGAGGGCCTTCCAGTGCTCGTCTCCCTCGAAGACCTCGGCGTAGCGGTTCCGGTACATCTCGGGCTTGAGGGACCGGCGGATCGTGTCCCGGATCTCCTCCTGGGTGGGCCACAGGTCCGCCAGGTAGACGGGCTCGCCGTCTGAATCCGTGCCCACGGGCTCGCTGGTGAGGTCGATGTCGATGCGCCCCGCAAGAGCGAACGCCACGACGAGCATGGGCGATGCCAGGTAATTCGCCCTGACCAGCGGATGAATTCGGGCTTCGAAGTTCCGATTGCCCGAAAGGATGGAGGAGACGACGAGGCCCTTCTCCTTCACCGCATCGGAGATGGGATCGGGAAGGGGGCCCGAGTTGCCGATGCAGGTGGTGCAGCCGTAGCCCACCACGTCGAAGCGGAGCTTCTCCAGGTAGGGGAGAAGCTCGGAGGCCTCCAGGTAGTCCGTGACCACCTTGGAGCCCGGTGCCATGGAGGTCTTCACCCAGGGCTTGATGTCGAGGCCGCGCTCCACCGCCTTCTTGGCCACCAGGCCGGCGCCCACCATGACGGAGGGGTTGGAGGTGTTCGTGCACGACGTGATGGCCGCGATGACGATGGAGCCGTCCGTGATCTCCATGGTCTGCCCGTCGAGCTCGATGGTGGCCGAGCGGGCGTCGGGCTCACGGGTGGTGATGGCGGCGGAGTGACGGGCGCCCCCGGTGGCTGCGGCGGGATGCAGGGAATCCCCGCCCTCGCCGGTGACCCGAGCGTCGCGGCCGCCCTCTGCGCTCCAGGACTCGGCGGTGCGGGTCTCGGACTTGGAGGGGCCCCCGTTCGACAGGGAGAAGCCCTGGGGGAGGAGGCCCGGGAGGTCCCGGCCGAAGGAGGGCTTCAGGTTCGTGAGTGCGATGCGGTCCTGGGGGCGACGGGGGCCGGCCACCGAGGGGACGACGGTGCCCAGGTCCAGCTCCAGGGAGGAGGTGTATTCGGGGTCCGGCGTGTCGTCCGTGCGGAAGAGGGAGAGGGCCTTCGAGACCTCCTCCACCCGCTTCACGTGCTCGGCGGTGCGGCCCGTGCCCTCCATGTAGCGGAGGGTCTCGGCGTCCACTGGGAAGAAGCCCACGGTGGCGCCGTACTCCGGGGACATGTTGGCGATGGTGGCCCGGTCCGCCAGGGGCAGCTTCGAGAGGCCCGTGCCGTAGTACTCCACGAAGCGGCCCACCACGCCGTGCTCCCGGAGGAGCTCGGTGACCCGGAGGACCAGGTCGGTGGCGGTGGCGCCCTCGGGGAGGCTGCCGGTGAGCTTCACGCCCACGACCTCGGGGAGGAGCATGTAGTAGGGCTGGCCGGTGAGGACGGCCTCGGCCTCGATGCCGCCCACGCCCCAGCCCACCACGCCCAGGCCGTTGATCATGGTGGTGTGGGAGTCCGTGCCCACCAGGGTGTCGGGGTAGGCGAGCCACTCCCCGTCCTCCTGGCGGCGGTGCTGGACCGAGGCCAGGTACTCCAGGTTCACCTGGTGGACGATTCCGGTGCCCGGGGGGACGACGCGGAAGTCCTCGAAGGCGTGCTGGCCCCAGCGGAGGAGGGCGTAGCGCTCCCCGTTCCGCTCCATCTCCCGCTCCACGTTCATGCGGTAGGCCTCCTTCGAGCCGAAGAAGTCCACCTGGACGGAGTGGTCGATGACCAGGTCGGCGGGGACCTGGGGGTTGATGCGGGCCGGGTCACCACCCATGTCGGCAATTCCCGAGCGCATGGCCGCCAGGTCCACCACGGCGGGGACGCCGGTGAAGTCCTGGAGGACGACGCGGGAGGGCATGAAGGGGACGTTGGCCCCTGCGTTCGTGGGGCTCCAGGCCGCAATGGCCTTCACATCGTCCTCGGTGACGTAGCGCCCGCCGGCGTGGCGGAGGGCGTTCTCCAGGAGGACCCGGATGGAGAAGGGGAGGCGGTCGATCTCGGCGAGGCCGGCCTCCTCCAGCTTCGAGATCCGGTAGACCGAGGTGGGGCCCTCGGGGAGATCCAGAGTCGTTCTTGCGTCGAAGGGGTTCGTCGATTCGGTCGCCACGATCGCTCCCTGCCACAGGTGGGGGTCGAGATGGGGGGGGCGGGGGGCTGCGTCGGGTGCCGGGACCCGGGTGGGGGCGGCCCCGTTGGGCAGGATTTG
>REBX01000215.1 GCA_007692505.1 Gemmatimonadales bacterium
GACGCTGGTGCAGGAGATGGGGCTGACGGGGATCCGGGCCGGCGCCCGCATCCCGGGCTACAGCGAGGTGGCCCATCGCATGACCCCCGAGGCGTACATCGGGGAGGTGGCCCGGGGCCTCCGCTCCGACCCGACCCTCTCCTTCCAGCTGGCCCGGGGCTTCCATGTGACCGGCGTAGCCCGGGACTACCTACTGGCTGACGAGGAGAGCGGCCAGGCCGCAGCCATCGTGGAGTGGCGGCCAGACGCCGATCCGGATCCCGATGACGACAGCGAGTCCGATCCCGGCGATGTGGCGGGGTGACCCCCGGATGCCTACCTTGGCCGCCGAATCCACTCCAGTACGTCCCCCCAGATCCGGAGGCAGCCCATGCGGCCGTCCAGGTTCCCACGCGTCGGTGCCGTGCCGACCCTCGCCCTTCTCGCGCTGTTCCTCCTCCCCGCCCTTTCCGGCACCACCGGGGAAGCCCGGGCACAGGCGGCCCCGGCCCCGGCCGTCCAGCTGGACCCGGAGATCGAGGCCCTCCTGGCCCAGGTGGAGCCGGAACGCCTCCAGGCCATCGTGGACACCCTGGCAGCGTTCGGGAGCCGGAACACCATGTCCGACACCGAGCACCCCGAGTGGGGGATCGGGGCGGCCCGGGACTGGATCCTGGAGACCTTCGAGGGCTACTCCCCCCGGCTCCAGGTGGAGTTCGACACCTACCAGGTGGAGCCCGCCGGCCGGATCCGGATCCCCACCGACCTCCGGAACGTGAAGGCGATCCTGCCGGGGCGCACGGACCGCCGGGTCTACGTGACGGGTCACTACGACTCCGTGGTCTACGGCGACCCGCCGGAGGGGGCCGAGGTCCCCGACGCCCCGGTGGACGGCCCCTTCGACGAGTACGCCCCCGGTGCCAACGACGACGCCAGCGGGGTGGCCATCGTCATGGAGCTGGCCCGGATCCTGGCGAACAGCGGGAAGGAGTTCGACGCCACCCTGGTCTTCATGCCCATCGCCGGTGAGGAGCAGGGCCTGGTGGGAGCCGGCCTCCACGCCGAGCGCATTTCCGAGGAGGGTGTCGAGGTCACGGCGGTGTTCAACAACGACATCATCGGGAACAGCATCGGGGGGAACGGGATCCTGGACTCCCGCACCGTCCGGATTTTCTCGGAGGGCCCGGAAGACTCCATGTCCCGGCACCTTGCGAGGTACATCCACCGAATCGGGAGCCTGTACGTCCCGGGACACGAGATCCGCCTCATCGCCCGGGAGGACCGCTTCCTCCGGGGCGGCGACCACACCCCGTTCAACCGGGCCGGCTTCACCGCCGTGCGCATGACCGAGTCCCGAGAGAACTATGCCCGCCAGCACACGGTTCTGGACACCCCCGACGGCATCGACGCCGAGTACCTGGCCCGGAACGCACGGGTGAACCTGGCGGGGGTGGCCTCCCTGGGCCTGGCTCCGGACACGCCGGGGGTCACGGCCCAGATGCTGGGCCGGGGGGATGGCTACGACGCCCAGCTCCGCTGGCAGCCCTCCGAGGGTGCGGTGGGGTACCGGGTCTTCTGGCGGACCGCCTGGGGACCCGACTGGCAGCACGAGCTGTGGGTGGGCGACGTGACGGAGTTCGTCCTCCGGGACATGTCCATCGACGACTTCGTCTTCGGGGTCGCTGCCGTGGGCCCCGACGGCCACGAGTCCCTGGTGGCGCCCTTCGTCCGCCCCCCGCGCTGACCCCGGCCCTTCAGGGGCGGGCAGCAGGGGACGGGAGCCCGCAGACGGGGCGCCCGCCCGAGACGGCCCCCCGGCGGATCACTCCGGTCCGCTGGGGGCCTCGCCGCCCCACACGAGCCAGACCACCACCACCAGGCCCACGAAGAGGAGGCCCCAGAGGACGGCCGCCAGCCGCACCGCCCGGCTCCGATTCCCCTCCTCCCACCAGGTGTTGGGCCGGACCCCCTGGAGGAGGAAGGCAGCGGTGGCCGCCAGGTTGACGCAGACCACGTTCCCCGCCACCAGGATGAGAGCACCCATTCCCTCCTCCATGTGGCCGTCTCCCAGGAGGAGGCCCGCATTGGCCAGGGGGGGGAGGAGGGCCACGGCCACCATCACCCCCACCATGGCGGCCCCCACGCCCTGGGCCAGGGCGAGGGCCCCGGCGGCCCCGGCGGCCAACGCCAGCGCCAGGTGCTCGTAGGTCAGGCGGGTCCGCCCCATGATCTCGGGGTTCTGCAGGTCCACCTCCAGCCCCAGCCCTGCCAGGAAGGAGACGCTGAAGGCGATGGCGGCTCCGAGCACGCTGGCCTTGAGGGCGGACAGCCCCAGCTGCCTGTCGCCCAGTGTGGTGGCCAGGGCCAGCCCCATGGAAGGTCCGATGAGGGGGGCGATCACCATGGCCCCGATGATGACGGCCACATCTCCCAGGAGGAGCCCGGCGCTGGCGACCACCGCCGAGAGGGCCACCATGCTCACGTAGAAGAAGTTGGCATCGGCCTTGTCGTGGATCTCGTTGTAGAGCTCCTCCCTGTTCACCCGGGCCGGGACCTTCTCCGACCCCACCGGCTCGTCCGATCCCCGGATCCCCGTCCCGGAGCCCGCCTCATCTTCGGGGGACTCCTCCTCCTCGGGCTCCATTCGGGGAACCGTGGCCTGCAGCGGGAGGAAGAGGAGCCGGAAGTCGCCCCCGGACCTCAGGCTCTCCTCCAGATCGTCCAGGAGTGGCTCGTTTCCTGCCGCCGGAAGGATGACCTCCACCATGACCCGGTCCCCGTCCAGGGGGGCGCTCCAGCGGGGCTCGGCCTCGTGCTCCTCCAGGATCCCCTCAACCACCGCCTCCTGGTCGCGGCCCACCAGGATCTGGAGAAGGCGGGTCTTCATGCCTCCACCCCGGCTCCGGCCAGCCGGCCCTCCCTGAGGGCGAGCTCGGCGCAGAGGAGGGCGCCACCGGCTGCGCCCCGCACCGTGTTGTGGGAGAGGACGGCCATGCGGACCGTGAGGAGGGGGCAGGGTCGGATCCGGCCCACACTCACCGTCATCCCGCCACCCAGGTCCCGGTGCTTCCGGGGCTGGGGAGCATCCGATGCCTCAAGGACCCGGATGGGATACTCCGGCGCCGAGGGCAGGCCCGGCTCCCCTTCCCCATCCGCACCGCCGACGAGCGGGCTCCGGAACCCGGCCAGCTCCCGGGCCACCTCCTGCGGAGTCGGGTCGCCGGCCAGCCCAACGGAGACGAACTCCAGGTGGCCGTCCGTCACCGGCACCCTCGAGCACTGGGCCGAGATCCGGAAGGGGGCCGGCACGATGCCCCCACCGGAGAGCTCGCCCAGGATCTTCAGGGTCTCCGTCTCCAGCTTCTCCTCCTCGCCCCCGATGAAGGGGATCACGTTGTCCATGATCTCCATAGCGGGGACCCCGGGGAGCCCGGCCCCGGAGAGGGCCTGCAGGGTGGCCACGTGCACGGACTCCACCCCCCAGCGTCGATGGAGGGGCGCCAGGGCCAGGACCAGGCCGATGGTGGAGCAGTTGGGGTTCGTGATGATGCCTCCCGGGCCCGGTCGGCCGTCCAGGAGGGCCAGGTGCTGGGGGTTCACCTCGGGGACCACCAGGGGCACGGAGGGGTCCATGCGGTGGCTCCGGGCATTGGAGACCACCAGGGCGCCGGCCGCCGCCAGCTCCGACTCCACGGGTCCGGCCACCGAGGCATCGAGGGCCGAGAGGACCAGGGGAGGCAGGGTGCCACCAGCCGCCCGGGCCAGGGCGTCGGGGTCGGGGGTGACCACGGTCAGCCCGGCCACGGCCTCGGGGACCTCTCCGCCCAGGGTCCACGCCGCCGCCTCCCGGTAGCCCCGCCCCGCCGAACGGGGCGAGGCCGCCAGGGCCACGACCGAGAACCACGGATGCCCGTCCAGGAGCTGGACCATGCGCTGCCCCACGGTGCCGGTGGCTCCCAGGATGGCCACGGGGACGGGGCGGGTCGAGGGGGAGGACGGAGGAGGGCTGGAGGAGGTCATGGCGCGCAGGGGGTGGAGGGGAGGAGGCCCTCCACGCTAACCCCCGGGAGGCCCAGCCGGGAAGTGGCGGGCGGGCCCTCCGGCCCACCTCCGGCCGGAACGCTTCCGACTTGACCGGGGTCCCGGCCCCGTGGGATCTTCCGACGCCCGGACGCGGGAACACCGCACCCGGGTCCTCCTCCCCTCCCGCGTCGCCCCCGGAGCCCGGCCATCGCCCCCCCCCCCCCCCCCCCCCCCTCCACGGCCCTCACCCGGGATGCCGGGGTGCGGCTCCCGGTCATCGGAGGGGCCATGTACCCCTGCTCGAACCCCGAGCTCGTGGCCGCCATCTCCCGGGGGGGCGCCATCGGGATCGTCCAGCCCGTCTCCCTCACCCGGGTGCACGGGCACGAGTTCAGGGAGGGACTCCGGTACATCCGGACCCTCACGGACCGCCCGGTGGGGATGAACGCCCTCATCGAGGGCTCCTCGAAGCGCTACCTGGAGCAGATGGACCGGTGGGTGGACGTGGCCCTGGAGGAGGGGATCCGCTTCTTCGTCACCTCCCTGGGGAAGCCGGACCGCATTGCCCGTACCGTGCAGGCGGCCGGCGGGGTGGTCTACCACGACGTGACGGAGCGGAAGTGGGCACTCAAGGCGGTGGAGTCCGGTGTGGACGGGCTCATCGCCGTGAACCGCCGCGCCGGGGGCCACCCCGGCCCCCTGGACCCGGAGGCCCTCCTGGAGTCGCTGGCGGACCTCGGTCTCCCGGTGGTCTCGGCCGGGGGGATCGGCACCCCCGCCGACGTCCGGCGGGTCCTGGAGCTGGGGTATGCCGGGGTCCAGATGGGCACCCGGTTCATCGCCACTCCGGAGTGCACCGCATCGGACGCCTACAAGGAGGCGATCCTGGAGGCCGACGCCGATGACATCGTCTGGTCCGAGCGGATCACCGGCGTCCCCGTCTCCGTCATCCGGACCGAGACCATAGAGCGGATGGGCACCTCGGCGGGCCCCCTGGCCCGACGCCTCCTCCGCCACCCCCGGACGAAGCACTGGGTCCGGGCCTGGTACACCTGGCGCTCCATGGGGACCCTGAGCCGGAGCGCCATGGACCCGTCGGCGGATGCCTACTGGCAGGCCGGACGGTCCGTGGACGGGATCCGGCGCATCGAGCCCGTGGACACGATTCTCCGGAACATCGAGGAGGCCCTGCCATGACCCCACCTGCCATGCCCCCGGAGGAATACCGCACCCGACGCCGCACCGAGGCGGAGGAACAGGTGGGGACGAGGGAGACCGCCCTCCGCCGAATCTCGACCCTCCGCGTGTGGGCCTTCCTGGCCACCGTCGTCCCCCTCCTCCTCCTGGAGACCTCCCCCCGGTCCTGGTGGCCCGCCCTCCTGGGCATGGCCGCCGTGGGACTCGTGGCCTTCGGGGTCCTCCTGGTGCGCCACCGGAGGGAGCGGCGGGAGCTGGACGGGGCCCGCATCGCCGTACGGATCCAGGAGGAGGCACTGGCCCGCCTCCGCCGGGACTGGGACGCCGCCCCGGCCCCGGAGCTGGGGCCCGTCTCCGCCGACCACCCGTGGGGAGACGACCTGAACGCCACCGGTCGGGGGTCCCTGGCGCACCTCCTGGGCACGGTGACCACCGCGCCGGGACGGGCGGCCCTCCGGGACGCCCTCCTCCACCCGGGCCGGTGTCCGGCGCCCGACCCGGCGGCCCGCCTCCGGGAGCTGGGCGGCGCGGCCCCGGCCCGGGTCACCCTCCTGGACCCCGACGAGGCCGCCTCCCTCCGGCGGGAACGCCGAGAGGCCGTGGACCGCCTCTCGGGGCACCCGGAGTGGTGCGACGAGCTCCACCTGGCCGGCCGGCTCCGGCCCCGCACCGCCGGTGGGCCGGCAGACCCCGGCGCCCTGGCCACCTTCCTGGAGTGGGCCCGGGGACCGGGCTGGGACGGCCGGGAGGGGTGGACCCTCCCCTTGGCCCGGGTCCTGGGGGTGGCGACCCCTGCCCTCCTGGTGGCCTGGCTCGCGGGATGGCTGGCCGCGCCGGTCTGGGTCGTCCCCGTGGCGGGATGCCTCCTCCTCCACCGGAGGATCGCAGAAGAGGCCGGACGACGCTTCGACGCAGCGGAGGCCGGGCAGAGCTCGCTGGGCCGCTGGTCCCGCATCCTCGAGGTGGCCGCCCGGATCCCCGGCGACGACCCCCTGGCGGAGCGGATCCGGTCCGAGGTGGGGGGAGGGGTGGGCGAAGGGGCCCCGGCGGCGCTGGAGCGGCTCCGCTCCCGGACGGACTGGGCGGCCATCCGGCGCTCGGGGCTCACCCACTTCCCCCTGGTGGCCCTCTTCTGCTGGG
>REBX01000111.1 GCA_007692505.1 Gemmatimonadales bacterium
CCAGCCCCCGCGTGTGCGGATTTTCGCCGATAATGGCGAACATCCTACAACGAAGTATTTCGTGACAAATGCGTGTAGAGTTTTCGTGAATAGTGGCGAAAAGTCACACACGCGACTCGGCGGTCCGGCACCACCGTCACAACAACCGGGATGTTCGGTCGCCCCGACATGTCCTCCTCCGCCCCCAGCCTCACCGCGGACGAGTCCGGCGGCGGCAACCTCGCCAAGGCGATGGCCAAGCGCCGAAGCTGCCGAGAATTATATGAAATACTAATACCGCCCGTCGCCCAGCCCACGCATATATAAAATACTAATGAGCGGTAGGCGGCTTTGCCGTCCGCCATCCAACCCTTCCGTCGCGGTAATGGGTCCCGACGGACGCCTGCCCGGGCCCGCGGCGAGGCCGACACCTGGTGCAGCGTCGATCCCGACCCTACTCGTCGTCGATCCCGTACTTCCGGATCTTCCGGTAGAGGGTGCGCTCTCCGATCCCCAGGCTCTCTGCCGCCCGGCGCCGGTTCCCCTCCTCCCGATCCAGGACCCTGCGAATGGCCTGCTCCTCCAGGTCCTCCATGGTCATGCCGGGCTCGAAGGGGAGGGTCTCCGAACGGGATGCCGCCGGGTCGTCCTCGGCCCCACCAGCCACATGGGTGTCCGCGTCCACCAGCCCGTCATCGGAGCCCCCCCGGGAGGGGGCCTCCGGGCCGCCCCCCCCGTGGATCCGTCCCAGCTCGACCCCTCCCGGCAGGGCCCGGAGGCCCGGGTGGGGCGCGGACTCGAGCCGGTCCTCCACTTCCTCCCGGTAGGCCTCGAACTCCCGGCGGAGGTCCTCCATGTCCACCCTCATCTCCATGAGGGTGCGAAAGACGAACTCGAGCTCCGGCCGGAAGGTGCCGGCACGCCCCCCTCCTTCGCCACCCGGCTGGGCCTCACGGTCGCCGGGGGAGTCCTCCTCGTCGGCCCCTGTTCCAGGGCTGGAGCCCTCCTCTCCCGGAACAGGAGCAAGGGCATGGCCCCGAGCCGAGCCCACCGGGGCCAGGGCCGAGCCCCCTCCCGACGCACCGGAGCGGCGGGGGAGCATCCGGAGGCTCCGCCCCGGCTCCCGGACCTCCAGGGGCAGGTCCCGGGGCTCGATGGGGCGCCGGGGAGCCATCACCACCATGCTCTCCACCAGGTTCCGGAGCTCGCGGACGTTCCCGGGCCAGGGATGCCGCACCAGGATGTCCAGCGCCCGGGGATCCAGCCCCGGGAAGGGCCGGTCGATCCGCCGGGAGATCTCCTCGGCGAAGTGCTCCACCAGGAGGGGGATGTCGCTCCGGCGCTCCCGGAGGGGAGGGAGGTGGAGGTCGAGGATGTTCAGCCGGTAGAAGAGGTCCCGCCGGAACGCCCCCTCCACCACCAGGTCCCGCAGGTCCCGATTCGTGGCCGCCACGATCCTCACGTCCACCCGGATGGGTTGCTCGCCCCCCACCCGGAGGAACTCCCGCTGCTCCAGGACCCTCAGGAGCTTCGTCTGGGTGGCCATGGGCATCTCCCCGATCTCGTCCAGGAAGAGGGTCCCGCGGTTTGCCAGCTCGAAGAAGCCCTTTCGGGTGTCGATGGCCCCGGTGAAGGCCCCCTTCTCGTGGCCGAAGAGCTCGCTCTCCAGGAGGGTCTCGGAGAGGGCGGCCACGTTCACGGCCAGGAAGGCCCGGTGCCTGCGGGGCGACAGGTGATGGATTCCCCGGGCCACCAGCTCCTTCCCCGTCCCGCTCTCCCCCGTGACCAGAACGGTGGAGTCCACCGGCGCGATCTGGACGACCCGCTCCAGGAGCTCCCGGATGGACTCCGATTCCCCCACGATCCCCGTGGCCTCCTGGAGGCGGCGTCGCTCCACGGTGCGCCGCGCCACCAGGGCCACCTCGGCGGGGTCCCGACCCAGCCGGAAGACCTCCACCAGCCCCTCGCCCCCCGGCTCCACCTCGTGCCCACCGGGCCACACCCCGAGGACGGGAAAGCGCAGGGATCGGGCCCCGTTGATCCAGGGGGCGCGCTCCTCCCCGTCCTCGCCGCCGGTGAGGACCAGGACCCCGGACCCCGGGTCCGCGCCCCCCACCGAGACAGGGTCCGGGAGGTGACCCGGGCCCGGGACCAGGTCCACCGTGAAGCCCTCGGCCCGGAAGGCGTCCCGGAGCCGTCCGGCTTCGTGGAGTCGGTGGGTGGAGATCAGTGCGAGGTCGGCCATGGGATCAGCGTCGCACCGAGCCCTCGGTCCAGAAGGGCGGGCGCTGTGTCACGGCGGGGACGTCCCGGCCCCGAATGCGCACGGCCAGCTCGGTGCCAGGTGCATGGAGCCCCGCCTCCACCCGTGCCAGGGCAATGCCCACGCCCAGCGACGGACTCGAGGTCCCGGAGGTCACGAGTCCCACCTCCCGGTCGCCCGACACCACCGGGTAGCCGGGGCGCGGGAAGGCCCGCCCCTCCAGCTTGAGGCCCACCAGGCGCCGCTTCACGCCCCCCTCCTTCTCGGCCAGGAGGGCCTCGCGCCCCACGAAATCGCCCTTCTCGAACTTCACGATCCACCCAAGCATGGACTCCAACGCCGTGTGCTCCCGGTCCAGGTCGTTTCCGTAGAGGGGGTAGCCCACTTCCAGGCGGAGGGTGTCCCGGGCCCCGAGTCCGCAGGGGATGAGTCCCATGGGAGCCCCGGCCTCCATGAGGGCATTCCACACCACCGGGGCGGCCTCCGGGGGCAGGTAGAGCTCGAAGCCGTCCTCACCGGTGTACCCGGTGCGGGCCACCAGGGTGGGCTGTCCGGCCACGTCCCCGTGGTCGAAGCGGTAGTAGCCGATGGTGTCCAGATCCAGGTCGGTGAGCCCGGCCAGGGCCTCCTGGCTCCGGGGCCCCTGGAGCGCCAGGAGGGCCCACTTGTCGGACTGGTCCTCCAGGATCACGTCGAACTCCCCTGCGTGGGACTCGATCCAGTTGAAGTCCCCCTCCGTGTTGGCCGCGTTCACCACCAGGAGGAAGTGGTTCGCTCCCCGCCGGTAGACCAGGAGGTCGTCCACCACGGTGCCGTCCGCGTGGCAGAGGGCCGAGTACTGGGCCTGCCCCACCTCCAGCCCGGAGGCATCGTTCACGGCCACCTTCTGGAGGAGGGCCAGGGCGTCGGGCCCCTTGAGCTCGAACTCGCCCATGTGGGAGACGTCGAAGAGGCCCACGGCCTCCCGGACGGCCCGGTGCTCCGCCTGGATCCCGGTAGAATACTGGACCGGCATGGACCAGCCGGCGTAGGGGGCCATCTTCCCCCCCAGTTCCACATGGATGTCGTGAAGGGGCGTCTTCCGGAGGGTGTCGTCGGACATGCGGTCTCGTCGGATCGGGGTCCGGAGCGGGCCCCGCCACGTCCGGCGGGTCCGCCCTCAGGTCAGCAGTTCCAGGAGGAGGGCCTTCTGGGCGTGCAGTCGGTTTTCGGCCTGCCGGTACACCCTGGAGGCGGGCCCGTCAATGACCCGGGCGGTGACCTCCTCTCCGCGATGCGCCGGAAGGCAGTGTAGAAAGATGGCACGAGGCCGGGCGAAGGTCATCAGGTCGGCCGTCACCCGGAAGGGCTCGAAGTGCTCCCGGCGGGCCTCCGCCTCGTCCTCCTCCCCCATGGAGGCCCACACATCGGTGGTCACCACGTGGGCGCCCTCCACCGCCTCCCGGGGGTCCCGGACGAGCTCCACACCGCCGGTGGCCCGGGCCCGGGCCAGGAACTCGGGGTCGGGATCGTGGCCCTCGGGAACCGCCAGCGAGAGCTGGAAGCCCAACAGCGAACAGGCATTGAGCCACGAGTTCGCCACGTTGTTCCCGTCGCCCACCCAGGCCACCTTGAGCCCCTCCAGCCCGGCCCCGGGCTCCTCCCCGCCGAACTCCTCCTCGAGGGTGAGGAGGTCGGCCAGGAGCTGGCAGGGATGGCATCGGTCCGTGAGCCCGTTGATCACCGGCACCGCGCTCCATCGGGCCAGCTCCTCGGCCTCGTCGTGGGCGTGGGTCCGGATCATGATGGCATCCACGTAGCCCGAGAGAACCCGGGCCGTATCCGGAATGGGTTCGCCCCGGCCCAGCTGGGTGTCCCGGTCCGACAGGAAGATCCCCCGGCCGCCCAGCTGGTGGATCCCCACCTCGAAGGAGACCCGGGTCCGGGTGGAGCTCTTCCGGAAGATGAGGGCCAGCGTGGTCCCCTCCAGGGCCCGGCCCGCCTCCTCCCTCCCCTCCTTCAGGCGTCGGGCCCGGCCCAGGAGGTGGACGAGTTCGTCCCGGGAGAGATCCGCGAGGTCGAGGAAGTGCCGGGGACCGGACATGGAGGGGGTTCCACTGGGGCGCGACCGGGGCACGGCCGACGCCGCACCCCGTCCGGTGCATGAATATTCAGGACTAGAGAATATATCGCCGCAGGTCCTCGTCCTCCACCACCGTGGAGAGATGCTTCCGCACGAACTCGGCATCCACGCGGATCGTTCGCTCCTCGCCCTCCGGGAGCTCGAACAGCACGTCCTCCAGGAGGGTGGTCATGACCGTCTGGAGGCGCCGGGCCCCGATATTCTCCATGCGGTCGTTCAGCCGGGCCGCGATGCGGGCGATCTCTGCCGTGCCGTCGTCCGTGAACTCGATGGCAGCCCCATCTGTCTCCAGGAGGGCCCGGTACTGGATGAGGAGGGCGTTCTTCGGCTCGGTGAGGATCCGGACGAACTCCTTCTCGCCCAGGGACTCCAGCTCCACCCGGATGGGGAAGCGCCCCTGGAGCTCGGGGATCAGGTCCGAGGGCTTGGATACGTGGAAGGCCCCGGCGGCAATGAAGAGGATGTGGTCCGTCCGGACGAAGCCGTGCTTCGTCTGCACGTTGGACCCCTCCACGATGGGGAGGAGGTCCCGCTGCACCCCCTCCCGGCTCACGTCGGGCCCGCTTCCCCCCCGGTCGCCCCCTGCCACCTTGTCGATCTCGTCCAGGAAGACGATCCCCATCTCCTCGGCCCGGTCCAGGGCGTCGCTTACCACCTCGTCCATGTCCACCAGGCGGTCCAGCTCCTCCTGGACCAGGATGCGCCGGGCCTCGGACACGGTGACGCTCCGGCGCTTGCGCCGTGTGGGCATCATGTCCTGGAGCATGTCCGTGAGGTTCGGGTCCATCCCCTCCATCCCGCCCATGGGGACCATCATCCCCTCCAGGTTCGGGGTCTGGTCGACCTCGATCTCCACGATTCGGTCCTCGAGCTTCCCGTCTTCCAGGAGGCGCCGGAGCTTCTCCCGGGTGCGGGCCCGCCGCTCCTCCACGGTGAGCTCCGGGTCCTCGGAGCCAGCCGAATCGGCGGCGGACCCGGCCCCGCCGTGGTCGGCACCGCCCGCCCCCGGGGTGGTCCCGGATCCCGCCCCTGCACCGGCCCCGTCGCCTGTGGCCGGCGGATCGGCCTCACGGGCCTTCACGCCCCCGCTGCCCGCCACGAAGATCCTCCCCCCGGGAGGTGTGGGGGCCGAAGTGTCGGACTCGGCAGGGGCGTCGGGCGCAGCGTCGCCCGCGGGACCCTTGTCCTCCTCCCCCGGGAGTTCGGAGAGGGTGCCGTCGGGGTTCAGAACGCGGCGGGCGGTCTTCACCCGAGCGGTGGCGCCCCCCTTGCCCTTTGTCTGGGCGCCCGGCGGGAAGAGGAGGTCCAGGAGGCGTTCCTCCGCCCGCGTCTCGGCCCGTTCCTGCACCTCGTCCTCGCGCTCGGCCCGGACCAGGTTCACGGAGGTGTCCACCAGGTCGCGGATCATGGACTCCACGTCGCGGCCCACGTAGCCCACCTCGGTGAACTTGGAGGCCTCCACCTTCACGAAGGGCGCCCCGGCCAGGCGGGCCAGGCGGCGGGCCACCTCGGTCTTCCCCACCCCGGTGGGCCCGATGAGGATGAGGTTGTTGGGCATGATCTCCTCGCGGAGCTCCTCCTCCACCCGGCGCCGGCGCCAGCGGTTCCGGAGGGCGATGGCCACGGCCTTCTTGGCGGCCTTCTGCCCCACGATGTAGCGGTCCAGGCGGGCCACGATCTGCCGGGGAGTCAGCTCCTCGAGCCAGGCGTCCTCGGGGCCCTCATCGGCGGGGGAAGCGGGGGCCGCAGGGGCAGCTGCAGGGGTGTCCTGGCTCATGGGGCGTCCTTGGTGTTCGCGGAGTCGGCTTCGGCGCCTTCCTCGGCCGGGAGCTCCAGGAGGGTGATGCGGTCGTTCGTGTAGATGCAGATCTCGGCCGCGATGCCCAGGGCCTCCCGACAGATCTCGGAGGCCCCCATCTCGGTGTGGGCACAGAGTGCGCGGCCCGCTGCCAGGGCAAAGGAGCCGCCGGAGCCGATGGAGGCCACGTCCTCGTCGGGCTCCAGGACGTTCCCGTCGCCGCTCACCACGAAGAGGTGGTCCCGGTCCGCCACCAGGAGGAGGGCTTCCAGGCGGCGGAGGTAGCGGTCCATCCGCCACTCCTTGGCCAGCTCCACGCAGGCCCGGGTCAGGTTCGCCGGATAGCGCTCCAGCTTCTCCTCCAGCTTCTCGAAGAGGGTGAAGGCGTCGGCGACGCCCCCGGCAAAGCCGGCCAGGATCCGGTCGCCCTTGAGGCGGCGGACCTTGGTGGCGGTGCCCTTCACCACGGTGTCCCCCATGGTGACCTGGCCATCGGCGGCAATGGCCACGGACCCGCCTCGCCGGACGGCGACGACGGTGGTGGATCGGACTCTGGGACGACTCATTGGGCGGCCTCGATGGTTCAGGAGCGCGGGTGGGTGTTCCGGTAGATCTCCCGGAGGCGTTCCCGCGACGTGTGGGTGTAGATTCGGGTGGTGGAGAGGGAGACGTGGCCCAGGAGCTCGCGCACCGAGACCAGGTCGGCCCCCCCGTCCAGGAGGTGCGTGGCAAAGGAGTGCCGGAGGGAGTGGGTGCTGGCCCCGTCCGGCGCGCCGGCGGCGTCCAGGACCCTCGAGACGGCCCGCTGGATCGAGCGCCTGGAGAGGCGCTGCCCCCCCTCGTTCACCAGGAGGGGCCCCCGGCCGGAGCGGGCCCCCGTCTCCTCCCGGCGGGGCTCGTAGCGCCTGAGAGCGGTTACGGCCCGGCGGGTCACCGGGACGATGCGCTCCTTTCGCCCCTTCCCCATGACCCGGACCTCTTCATTCACCCCGTCCAGGCGCTCCAGGTCCAGCCCGTGGAGCTCCGACAACCGGAGCCCGCTCCCGTAGAGGAGCTCGAGGGCCAGGAGGGTGCGGGTGCCCTCCAGGGTGTTCTGTGCCGCCCGCACCTCGGCCACGTCGAAGAGGGCCTCGATCCCCGGCTCCGGCACGTGGGCCGGCAGGCTCCGGTCCGCCCGGGGCGCCCGCACGGTGCTGGCCGGGTTCCCCTCCACGACCCCCTCCCGCTCCAGGTGGGTGAAGAAGCTCCGCACCCCGGAGAGCTTCCGCCCCAGAGTCCGCTTCGACCACCCCCGCCGCCGCCCGTGGCCCATGAAGGCGCGGACGGTGAAGCGGTCCAGCTCCTCCCAGCGCCACTCCGGCGTCCCGAAGTGGTCCGTGACGAAGCGGGAGAAGTCCGTGAGGTCGCGGCGGTACGCCGTCACCGTGTTGGGGGAGAGCTGCCGGCCATCGGCCAGGTGCCGGAGCCAGGCCTCCACTTCGACCTGCCCCACCGGCGTCCGGGCCTGGTTCCCTCCGGCCTCGCCCCCCCCGACTTCTTCCGTGGACCCCGTCACACCGGCACCCGGGCCTCGATCCCCACCTGGTCCATCCATGCCGCGAACTCCCGCCCGGCCCGGGCCGCCAGCGCCTCCCGCTTCTGGCGCTTGTTCCGGATCCGTCGTTCCAGGGGCTCCACCAGCCCCCAGTTGGAGTTCATGGGCTGGAAGTGGGCGGGGTCGCTCTCGGCCAGGTACCGGTAGAGCCCGCCCAGCATGGTGGTGGGCGGGGGCACCACGGGCTCGAGCCCCCGGAGGACCCGGTCCAGGTTCACCCCGGCCAGGATCCCCGAGGACGCCGACTCCGTGTACCCCTCCACCCCGGTGAGCTGCCCGGCGAAGATGAGCTCGGGTCGGTCGGGCAGGCTCCCGTGCCGGCTCAGCCTCCCGGGGAAGTTCAGGTACGAGTTCCTGTGGATGGAGCCGAAGCGGAGGAACTCCGCCTCCTCCAGCCCCGGGATCATCCGGAAGACCCGCTTCTGCTCGCCGATGCGGAGCCGGGTCTGGAAGCCCACCAGGTTCCACATCTGCCCGGCCCGGTCCTCCCTCCTGAGCTGGACCACCGCCCAGGGCCGCTTCCCCGTGCGAGGGTCCTCGAGCCCCACCGGCTTCATGGGCCCGAAGCGGAGAGTTTCCGGGCCCCGCTCCACCATGACCTCGATGGGCAGGCACCCCTCGAAGTAGGGGACCTGGTCCCAGTCATGGCTCCCCTGGTGGACATCGGCCCCGGCCACGGCCTCGATGAACGCCCCGTACTCGGCTTCGGTCATGGGGCAGTTCAGGTAGTCGGCGTCCTGGTCCCAGCGCCCCTGGGCGAAGGCGATCTCCTCGTTGATGGAGTCCCGCTCCACGATGGGCGCGATGGCATCGAAGAAGCTGAGCCCCTCCTCGCCCAGCGCCCCCCGGATGGAGGCCGAGAGCGCGTCCGAGGTGAGGGGCCCGGTGGCCACCACCGCCGGTCCGTCGGGCAGCTCCGGGACCTCCTCCCGGACCACCTGGATGAGGAGGTGCTCCTCCACCGCCGCCGTCATGGCCTGGCTGAAGAGCTCCCGGTCCACGGCCAGCGCCCCGCCGGCCGGCACCTTCGAAACCTCCGCCGCCCGCAGGAGGACGGAGCCCAGCGCCGCCATCTCCCGCTTGAGCTGCCCGTGGGCATTCGTGGGGTCGGTGGCCTTGAAGGAGTTCGTGCACACGAGCTCCCCCAGGCCGTCCGTCTGGTGCGCCGGGGTGGACCGGACGGGCCGCATCTCCACCAGGCGCACTCGGTGCCCGGCTCGGGCCAGCTGCAGCGCGGCCTCGCAGCCCGCCAGCCCCCCGCCCACCACGGTGACCTCGTCCCGCACGCCCGTCATGAGCCCTTCCCCTTCCGGCTCCGCCCACGAGACGAGCCGCCCTTCTTCTTCCGGCCCCCGCCCCCCCGCCGGCCCCGGGTCTTCCGGGCCGCCAGGAGCTTCACGGCCTCCTCCATGACGATGGAGTCGGGCTCGGCCCCCTTGGGGAGGCTCGCGTTCGTCTTCCCGTCCGTCACGTAGGGCCCGTAGCGGCCGTCCAGGATGACCACGTCCTCGCCGGACTTGGGGTGCGGCCCCAGCTCCTTCAGCACGGCCGGCCCCTTCCGCTGTGCCAGGAGCTCCAGCGCCTCTTCCAGGGTGACGTCGAAGGCCTTCTCCAGGTTGGGGAGGCTGCGGTACTCCCGTGCCCGGTTCACGTAGGGCCCGTAGCGCCCGAGCCCCGCCTTCACCTCGTCGCCGGACTCCGGGTCCGTCCCCAGCACCCGGGGCAGCGAGAGGAGCTTCACGGCCAGCTCCAGGGTCACGTCTCCGGGCTCCACCCCGTCGGGGAGGGAGGACCTTCGGGGCTTCCCCTCGCCCTCTCCCGCCTCCCCGAGCTGCACATAGGGCCCGTACGGCCCCGACTTGAGGAGGACCGGCGTCCCCGACTCCGGGTGCGTCCCCAGCTCGCCCTCCCCCTCCATCTCCTCGCCGTCCATGGAGCGCACGCTCCGGCACTCCGGGTAGCCGGAGCACCCCAGGAACCGACCCCGTCGGTTCCACTTCACCATCATGGGCCGCCCGCACTTCTCGCAGGACTCCCCCTCGGCCGCCAGGAGCTCCTTCACGATGGTGTCGGAGTCCCGCTTCCCGGCCTCGAGCCGCGCCCGAAAGCCCGGGTAGAAGTCCTCCAGCACGGTCTTCCAGGGCACCTCGCCGTGCTCCACCCGGTCCAGCTCGTCCTCCATCCTGGAGGTGAACTCCACGTCGAAGAGGTCCGGGAACACCCGCACCAGGAGCTTCGCCACCGTGTCGCCCAGCGCCGTGGGCACGAAGCGCCGCTCCTCGAGCTCCACGTAGCCCCGGTCCTGGATGGTGGAGAGGGTCTGGGCGTAGGTGGAGGGCCGGCCGATCCCCTGCTTCTCCATCTCCTTCACCAGGCTCGCCTCCGAGAAGCGGGCCGGTGGCTGGGTGAAGTGCTGCTTCGGCTCCAGGCTCCCCACCTCGGGCTCGTCTCCCTCCGCCAGGTCCGGCAGGGGGTCCAGCCCGTCCATCCCCTTCCGCTCCCCCGTCTCCAGGGTGTCCTGGTACAGCTTGGAAAACCCGGGGAAGCGTACCACCGACCCCCGGGACCGGAACACGTACTTCCGCCCCGTCTCCTTCCCCTCCAGGTGGAAATCCACGGTCGTGGTGTCGAAGACCATGGGGCTCATCTGGCTCGCCACGAACCGCAGCCAGATCAGCCGGTAGAGCCTCGCTTCCGCACTACCAAGATGGCGCGCCACCTCGTCGGGGTGGATGGATGGATCGGTCGGCCGGATGGCCTCATGGGCCTCCTGGGCCCCCTTCTGCTTCTTCCCGCCCCACGACACCGGGCCCCTGGGCGCATACGTGGGCCCGAACCGCTCCCGGACCCAGCGCTGGGCCTCGGCCGCCGCACCGGTGGACACCCGGGTGGAGTCCGTCCGCATGTACGTGATCAGCCCCACCGTCCCCCGCCGCCCCAGGTCGGCCCCCTCGTAGAGCCGCTGGGCCGTGGACATGGTCATCCGGGCCGGGAAGCGCAGCCGCTTCGCCGCCTCCTGCTGCATGGTCGAGGTGGTGAAGGGGGGAGATGGCTTCCGGCGCCGCTCCTTTCGGCGCACCTCTGCCACCCGGAAGGGAAGACCCTCCAGGTCGGCCATGACACTGGCAGCCGCGTCCTCCGTTCCCAGGGTGGCCGTCTGGTCGGGACCCGTCCCCCCGCCGTCCACGGTCTGGAGCTTCGCCTGAAAGGGCTCGGCGTCCGGGGCCAGGTGGGCGGTGATGGACCAGTACTCCACCGGCTGGAAGGCCCGGATCTCGTCTTCCCGCTCGCAGATGAGGCGGAGGGCCACGGTCTGGACCCGCCCGGCCGAGAGGCCGGGCATGATGGGCCCCCAGAGGAAGGGCGAGGCCTTGTAGCCCACCAGGCGGTCCAGGATGCGCCGGGCCTGCTGGGCCTCCACCTTGTGCATGTCCAGGCGGGCGGGCTCCCGGAGGGCCTTCTCCACGGCGGCCCGGGTGATCTCCCGGAACTGGACCCGTCGGAACCGCTCCGGGTCCTTCTGGATCCCCAGCTCGTCGGCCACGTGCCAGGCGATGGCCTCGCCCTCCCGATCCGGGTCCGTGGCCAGGATGACGGAGTCGGCCTTCCGGGCCTTTTTCCTGAGCTCCTTCAGGATCTTCCCCTTCCCCCGGATCACCTCCCAGCGGGTCTCGAACCCGTCGTCCGGATCCACCCCCAGGTCCTTTTTCGGCAGGTCCTTCACGTGGCCCACCGAGGCCTCCACCGCGTAGCCCCGACCCAGGTATTTCCCGATGGTACGGGCCTTGGCCGGCGACTCCACGATGACCAGGGCGGTTTCCTTTGCTTCCGGACTCATACCTGCGCCTCCCGGAGGGGCGTGTCTGGGGATTCCTTCAGGTGACGGGCAATGCGGGCCGCAATGTCGGCAGGGGATGCCTCCTCGGCATTCACCCACCAGCGGGCCTTCCTGTAGTAGGGTTCTCGGAGGGCCAGGAGTTCCCGGGCCCGGGTGAGCGGATCCCCCTCCTCCATCATGGGGCGCTCCACGGCTTCGTCGGCTCGGATCCTCCGCACCGCTTCCCGGGCCGAGACCCGCAGCCAGACGGAGAGGGAATGGGGGCTGAGGCCCTCCAGCCGGTCCGGCGCGCAGGCCCATCCCCCCCCGGTGGCGATCACGGCGTCGGGGGTGGCGAGGAGCTCGGAGGCCACCCGGGCCTCCAGTTCCCGAAAGGGCCCTTCCCCGAACTCCCGGAAGATCTGGTGGATGGGCATGGCGGCCCGGGCCTCCACCGCGGTGTCCACGTCCCGGAACGCCCACTCGAGGGCCACGGCGAGCTCACGGCCCACGGCCGTCTTGCCCGCTCCCATGAAGCCCACCAGGACGATCCGGCGTGGGGTCATGGCACGTCGCGCTCGCCCCAGCCTCGCTCCGACAGGTAGGCCAGGTACCCGTCGAAATTCCGCCGGATCTCCTCGATGCTGTCACCGCCGAACTTCTCCATGAAGGCGTCGGCCAGGACGAGCGCCACCATGGCCTCCGCCACCACGGCGGCGGCCGGCACCGCACAGACGTCGCTCCGCTCGGTGGCCGCCTTGTCGGTGGAGCCGTCCCTGAGGTCCACGGACGGGAGCCGGCGCTTGAGGAGGGTGGAGATGGGCTTCATGGCGGCCCGCACCACCAGGGGGGCCCCCGTGGTCACACCGCCCTCCAGGCCGCCGGCCCCGTTGGACGCCCGGGCGAAGCCGCCGGAGCGGGCGTCGTCGTCATCGCGGACGATGGGGTCGTGGACCTTCGAGCCCAGGCGGCGCCCGGCCTCCATCCCCATGCCCACCTCCACGCCCTTGATGGCCTGGATGGACATGAGGGCCCCGGCCAGGCGGCCGTCCATCTTCCGGTCCCACGACACGTGGCTCCCCAGCCCCACCGGCACCCCGGTGGCCACCACCTCGAAGATCCCGCCCAGGGTGTCGCCGGCCTCCCGGGCCTCGTCGATGGCCTCGATCATGCGGGCCTCGGCCTCGCCGTCCAGGGTCCGCACCGGCGAGGCGTCCGACGTCTCGTTCAGGTCCTCCGGAAGGGAGTCGGGACGGGTGGCGTCCACGGGACCGATGGTGGTGACGTGGGAGCCCACCCGGATGCCGAATTCGGCGAGGAGGCGCTTGGCCACGGCCCCGCAGGCCACCCGGGCTGCCGTCTCGCGGGCCGAGGCCCGCTCCAGGATGTCCCGGGTGTCGCGGCGGGCGAACTTGAGCACCCCCACCAGGTCAGCGTGACCCGGCCGCGGGAGGTACATGGACCGGAGGGCCTTGGGGTTCTCGCCGGGCTCCGGGGGGAGGTGGCTCATGGCCGTGGTCCAGTTCTCCCAGTCCCGGTTCCAGATGATCATGGAGAGGGGGGAGCCCAGCGTCTCCCCGAGGCGTACACCGCTCAGGAGCTCGGCCCGGTCCGACTCGATCTTCATCCGGCGGCCCCGGCCGTAGCCCCCCTGGCGGCGGGCCAGTTCGGGGTCCACGTCCCGCTCCATCTCCAGCGACAGCCCGGCGGGGAGCCCGTCGAAGAGGGCCGTGAGGCCCTTGCCGTGGGATTCACCGGCGGTGGTGAAGGAGATGTGGCGGAGGGCGGTCATGGCGAGCCCATTGAGGCGGGGAGGTGGCAGCCGGCGTGAGCCGGCAGGAGGTGGAAAAGGTGACGCCCGGTCCGGAGAGTGTCCAGACCGGGCGCACCGCCGGAGCCGTTGGCGTGGGGCCTGGAAGACTACCGCCGACGAACCCCGAGTGCTCCGGAGCTCGGCAGGAACGCAGACGCCGACGAACCGGCGAGGACCACGGCGAGGGTGCTCCGACCCACGTTCCCGCTGGCGTCCGTGGCCTCCAGGATGATGTAGACCGTCTCTCCGGACTCCGCGTCGCCATTGGGCGTCAGGTCCCGGACCACGGTGGTGTCGGCCAAGCCCTCACGGATCTGGATGGCCGGAGCGGTATACGCCACGACCTCCTCCTCGGTACCCAGCTCGGGGTCGCCCCGTCGGACCACGGCCCGGAGGGTGGCGGAGGCCAGCTCGTCGTTGTCCGTCAGGCGGGCCCGCATCCGGATCACCTCTCCGGTGCCCCACTCGCTGCCGGCCTCGGGGGCCAGGAACTCGATGTCGGGCGGGGTCTCGTCGTTGAAGACGATGTCGAGCGAGCGCGCCGAGCTCTCGCCCCGGTTCGCCTCCTGGTCCAGGGCAAAGCCCACCACCTGGTAGGTGCCCACAGGCTGACCCGAGGGGACGTTCCAGGTAAAGGAACGGGTCACGGAGGACCCCGTGACCAGGACCGAGTCGGCGAAGACCCTGGAGCCGGATCCATCCTCCACCCGGACCCCAACCCGTCGGAGCTCCACGTTATCGGAGGCCTGGACCTGGAAGGTGACCGCCTCCTCCTGCCCCACTTCCTGAGGGCTCACCGACACGCTGGCGGAGGGCGGCGCCCGATCCACCACGCTCACGCTGGTCTCCACCCGACGCGACTCCAGGCCACCCACGTCCACGGCCCGGGCACTCACGGTCACCTGGGTGCCATCCATGGAGAGGGGGAGATCGAAGCTCACCTGGCGCTGCATGTCCAGTTCGCGGGACTCCCCCTCCAGGCGCTGCTCCAGGTTCACCCCGGAGCCCTGCACCCGCACCACGATGGTATCCATGGGCACGGCGCCCACGGCCCGCACCGAAACGGTGAAGGACTGGCCCGACTCCACCGGCGTGGGAGCCTCCAGGGAGAGGAGCTCCGGCGGGATCGTGTTGGAGGAGAAGGCGGAGCTTCCGTCGCAGGCCGCCAGGGCCACTGCAACGACAAGAGCACCGGCGAGAACCGAGATGCGTCGCTGAACCATGGGGCGGGTCCTCCGCGCGCCGACCATCAGCGCCGGTTGATCTGCGGGGTGACGAGGATCATGAGATCCTGCTGGGTCCGCTGTTCCCGGGTGAGGCGGAACATGCGGCCCACCACCGGGAGGTTCATGAGAAGCGGAATTCCGGCCTGGAACTCGGTGAGTTCGGTCACGGTGAGTCCACCGAGGACCACCGTCTCACCGTCTTCCACCAGGACCACCGTCTCGGCCTCCTGGGTGTTGAAGATGAAGCCCACCTGGGTGTCGGCGAGCTCCACTCCGGAGCGCTCGGCCCTGAGGGCCATGTAGATCAGGTTCCCCGCCGTGACCTGGGGGGTGACCTCCAGGATGATTCCCGTGTCCTGGAACTGGATGGACTGCTGCGGGAAGAGGAACTGTCCCTCCTGTCCGCCGGTCTGGGGCTGGAAGACGGGCACCGGGGTCCGCTCACCCACCTGGATCCGGGCCGTCTGGTTCTCCAGGACCCGGATCTGCGGATGGGCCTGGATGTCGCTCAGGTTCACCGACTGCAGCGCCTCCACGAAGGAGAGGAGGGTGTGGCGCCCGATGACCAGCGAGGTCAGGAACTGGATCTGCGCTCCCGTCACCTGCTGATTCGCGTTCCCCAGTGCGGCAATGGAGTTGCCGCCCAGCGACACGGCGGAGGTCTGGGGTCCGAGTTCCTCGAACTCCGTCACACCCGTGTCGTCGTCCACCCGGCCGATGGTGGCCGGGGCCAGCCCGCCGGCGATCTGGTTGCCCCGGGAGTCCTTCAGGTCGTAGACGACCCCGAACTCCTCCAGGTCCGTCCGGTTCACGAAGATGATCTTGGAGGAGATGCTGATCTCGGGGGTCTGGACATCGATGCCCCCGATGAGGTCCTCCACCTGGTCCAGCACCCGGGGGATGTCCGTCACCACCAGGGTGTTCGTGGACTGGCTCACCGAGATCCGGCCCCGCTCGCTGAGGAGCGACTCCACTGGTGAGGAGAAGTCCTGGGCGTTCGCAAAGGAGATCCGGAAGGGCCGGGTCACCAGCTGCTCCACCTCGGAGCGAATCTGGAGGTCCTCCAGCGCATCTACCCGGATGATCCCCGAGCCCCGCTCGTCGGCCGCCAGGCCGTGGGACTCCAGGATGGCCTGGAGCGCGATGTCCCAGGGCTGGTCCCGGATTTCGGCGTTCACGGTCCCCGACACGCCGGAGCCCGGCACGATGGAGCGCTCCGAGAACTCGGAGAAGGTGAAGAGGACCTCCCGCATGGGGGTCTCCACGAAGGTGATGGAGATCCGCTCCGCCAGGTCGTCCCGGTTCACACCGGCCCAGCTCGGCGCCCGGTCCCGGGGGCGCTGCGCCTCGCCGTTCACACGGAGCTCGCCGTTCCCGCTCGTGTCGACCTGGGGGGCGGCGGGGGCCTCTGCGCGGGCCCGGGCCTCCCACGGGGAGAAGTCCCCGGAGGGGTTTTCCAGGCTCACCCGGACGAAGCCGTCGCCGCTCCGGACCTCGTGCTCCAGGGGGAGGTCCAGCTGCAGGACCACCCGCACCACGTCATCGTCGTACTGAGAGGCGCGGATCGACTGGATCCCGCCCCGCTGCACGTCGGTGAAGGACTCCTTGGAGAGGGCGTGCTTCGCGCCCAGGAGGTCCACCACCAGCCGGTGGGGGCCCTCCATGGTGAAGTCCCGGACCTCGACATCTCCGTCCACTTCGAGGACGAGCTCGGCTCGGTCCGCGCTGGGGAAGAGGGCCAGGTCGCGCAGGGTTCCGGAGGACGGGTCCTCGGAGGGAACAGCCCCGCCCACGGCGGTGCCTCCCATGACGAGGGCGGTCCAGAGTGCGAACAAGGGCGTCATGTGGAACCTCCGCTCCCGTTGGTTCCGGAGTCACCCGAGGTGTCGGGATCTGCTCCGTCGTTTCCGGTGGTCCCCGTGGTATCGGGGTCCGTGCCGGTCTGGTCATCGATGTCCGAGCCGGGCTCTGCCCTGGGCTCCGTGCGTCGGAGTTCGAGCACGCGACGCTCGATCTGTCCGAATTCGTCCACCTGCACCACCACCTGCCTGCGCTCGATGCCGAGGATGCGGACGTTTCCGATCACGTCCCCGACCCGCACCCGGAAGTTACGGCCTGCGTCCCCGCCACCCGGTGCGCTGAGGAGGGCGATGGAGCCTCCCTCCCGGTCGCTCAGGATGGCACCCCGGAAGGTGAGCTCCTCGAAGCGGGGGCCCGTGGCATCGCCCGTGAGGGGCCGAAAGGGATTTCGCCGCTGGAAGGTGGGGTACGTGAAGCGCTCCCGCTCGAAGACGAGCTGGATCGTGTCCGCTTCCACCGAGGGTGGCTCCTGCGCGCCCTCTCCGGCATCCTGTGCCTCGACACCTACAGGGAGAAGGACGAGGACTGCCGCAGACAGGAGCCCCAGGGCAAGGCCCCTGGCCACGTCGCCGAGCTCCATGGTTCGAGGCTTCATCGTCCGCCTCCCGGTGGGTTGTTCAACTGCCCGCCGGCCAGGGGGTCGATCTCCCTGGGCGACAGGTACGTCTCGATCTGGAAACGGGCCCGGACGGGCGAGACCATCTGCTCGTTCACCGGAGAGGACGGGCCCGGCTCCACCTGCAGGTCGATGGGGGTGATGATCCGGGGGAGCGAGGCCACGGAAGCCAGGAATCGGCCCACGTCGTGGTACTCCCCGATGACCGTCATGTCGTAGGTCTCCCGGGTGTAGAACTCCCCTTCCTGCCGGGGCTGGGGGGTCACGCTCCCCATGTCCACTCCGATGCGGAGGGCCTCCGATGCAATCTGGTTCAGGAGGACGGACACCTCCTGCTCCGCCGGAATGAGCTCCTCGAGCCGACCCAGGTGGCGCTCGTAGATGGCCAGGCGCTCCTCCATCTCGGGGCCTGCACGGGCAGCCACGATCTGGGCGTTCCGGTTCTGGGTCTCCAGCGTCTCGAGCTCCATCTCGAGACTCGCGATCTCCTCCGTACGGGGCATGTGCCAGTACTCGTACATCACCCAGATGAGGGCGATGGCGGCCAGGCCCACCAGGAGGGCGTACTGCTTCGAGCGTTCCTGCGGCAGAAGGGCCATGGTCAGCTCCCCTCCCCGTTGTCGGAGTCGTCGTCGCCCATCATCTCCAGGAGGTCCCCGGCGTCGTCATCCAGCCCGGGGATCCCCACCGAGGGCCCGAAGAGGGGCTCCCGGTCGATGACCTCGGGGGGCGGCTCCTGCCAGGAGGCCTCCAGGGTGAAGTTGTAGACCAGGCGCTGGGCCCCGGCCCCCACGTCCATCACCGTCTGCTCCGAGGTAATGAGACGAACCCCACGGATGAAGGCCGAGGCCTCCAGGTTCTCCATGAAGTTCGTGAGGGCGAAGTACGTGGCCGCCCGGCCTTCGATGCGGAAGCGCACCGGGTCGGGAGAGGTCTGGAGGAGGCGCTGAATCCAGGTGAAGTCGGGAAGGGCCCTGCCCACCTCGTTCATGATGTGCGGCCAGATGTACCGTGCCCCGTCGATCTCCTGGAGGACGGACACCCGCTCCGCGATGGAGTCCTGGCGGGCCAGGAGGAGTTCGTTACGCTGGATGGCATCGGCGAAGCGCGCCGAATCGGCCCGGGCGGAATCGATGCGCACCTCGAGTTCCTCCGCCTGCCCTGCCGTAGCGAAAAAGAACCAGATGCCCACCGCCAGCGCGGCCAGGGCGAGGATCGTGGCGCCCAGGGTCCAGGGGTCCAGCTTCGACCCCTCGAACTTGGGGAGCGCCAGCGCCGGCCGGGACTTCCGGCCCCCGCCGCGTTTCGATCCCGGTAGGAGATTGACCTCGATCAAAGCTCGGCCCTCCGGATCATGGAGACCTCAGGGCGAGGCCCAGGGGCAGAAGAAGCATGGGGGCGGTTTCCAGGACGTCCACCTCGAAGGGGGCATCCACGGACATGGGAACCCGCTCGAAGGGATTCACCACGGTGATCTCCACACCCATGCGTTCGGCGAGGGCCTCGGGGAAGCCGTTCACCAGGGCGCCGCCGCCGCTCAGGAAGACCCGGCCGAGCCCTTCCCCGGCCTGCTGGGCCATCAGGAAGGCGGCGGCCCGCTCCACTCCCACGGACACCTCGTCGGCGGCGCCGTCCACGTACCGGTCCAGCCCGTCAATGGACTGCCGGCCGGCCAGAACCGCATCGGCTTCCTCTGCCGCCAGACCCTGTTCCCGCTGCAGGTCCTCCCGAAGCCGACGGGTCCCGAAGGCGATGTCCCGTGTGAGGATGGGGACGCCTTCCTCGAGAATATTCACGTTTGTCATCTCGTGGCCCACGTTCACCAGGGCGACGATCCCCTTCATGGCTTCGGGGTGGTTTCGCTCCAGGGCGTTGTGGAGGGCAAAGGAGTCCACGTCGATGACCCGGGCCTCCAGCTCGCTGTCCCGGAGGAGGGAGAGCTTGCTCTCCACCAGGTCGCGCTTGGCGGCCACCAGGAGGACGCTCATCTCCGACCCGGTGCCCTGTGGGTCCAGGATCTGGAAGTCCAGCTCCACGCTCTGGATGTCGAAGGGGACGTGCTGCTCGGCCTCCCAGCGGATCACCTCGCGGGCGTCCTCCTCCGTCATCCGATCCATGGAGATCTTCTTCACGATGACGTCGTGGCCCCCGATGGCGGTGACCACGGCCCGGCCGTCGATCCCCGAATCCTCCAGGAGACCTCGGATGGTGTCGGCCACGAGACCGGGATCCATGACCTCGCCCTCCACGATGGCATCCGCCATGAGGGGGCGGATGGCCACGCGGGTCACCTCCGGCTGATCACCGGAGTGATCCACCTCGATGAGCTTGACGAAGCCGCTCCCGATATCGAGTCCGACCGACGATTTCTTGCGCCCGAAAAGGCCCATTCGCGCACCCGCAAGAGGAAGGGAAACATATTTTTCCCACCGTACCGACTCCACGGTACCACCGGGCGTGGAGCCTTGTCAAGAAACGGGGAAGGGCCTTGCGGCCCCATCCCGTCGCCGGGTCTCCGGGAAGACCCGCAGATCCCCGCCGGGGTCAGCCGGAACCGGCGGTGCGATCGACCCACATGCGGCTGCCAACAGGAACCAGCTGGACGGCCTGGGGCGGGAGGGACAGATTCTCCTGGGCCCGGGTCACCGCGCAGCTGGAATACTGGAGGATGGATCCACCGGCATAGTCGGAGGACTCCAGGTTGGCCTCGTTCTGTGCCCGGACGGACCCGATGATCCGGTTTCCGTTGCCCTGGGTCTCGATGGTTCCCCGGACCAGGATCATGCCGTAGAACTCGAAGCCGCCGTTCATGTTCAGATCGCCATCCACCAGGAGGATGCCCTGGCCGCGGCCCCCGGCCTGCCCTCCACCTCCCATCTGCGCATCACCGTCGATGTGGATGATGGGGAAGTAGTTCCAGCAGTCCGTTTCGGCGTAGTTGTAGGGAATGTCGTCGATCTCCCGATCCTGCTGCCGGTGGGGCTCGCCCCAGTTGAGCGGCGCCGCAGTGTCGCACACGTCGTTCTCGGTGTAGCGCGGACCCACCCCGGGGAAGTTCCCACCAGGCACCGACTTTCCGGTGGCGCGGGCCACCTCCACCAGATCGTCCCATTCCAGATCCCCGAAGCGCATGAAGTCGTCGGGATCATCCACGTCGGGCTGGAGCACGTAGTCTTCCGGCTGTCCGGTAATGACCCCGGAACCCCGAGTCTCGACGTCACTACCGTCGGTGGTAATCACCCCGGGACGGTTCTCCAGGGGTGCTCCGCCGCAGGAGGGTCCACTCTGGCCGCCCCATTGACTCGGGCCGGCGTCCAGTCCGATGATCTGCGCGTTCCCCCGAACATCCACTGTGCCCCGGGTCTGGAGCGCGGCATCCGCCGGTATGGAGGTGGCATCGATGTCGATGCTGGGTGCGATGTTCCGGGCCACGGTGGCGAGTCGGCGCTCCGCCCCGGCCAGCCGGCCGCCCCGGGTGATCTCGCCCGTGCTCTCCACCCGGTAGGTCCGGTTGCCGATGCGCTGCACGTCCACGACCCAGCGACCGTCGCCCTGCTCGTCGGAGAAGGTGGCCGGATCCCCCCAGATCACCAGGTCGTTCAGGGCGTCGATGAACCCCTCGTCGGCACGGAACGAGAGGACGGTGTTCATCCCGTCCTCGGCCAGGAAGCGGGCCTGGCCCGTGCGCTCGGAGGACTGCCCGATCCGCTGTTCCTGTCCGGCCAGGTAGAAGCCGCCCACCACCAGGAGGGCGACCACCAGGAGGGCAAAGATCGCCGCCGGGAGGGCAAAGCCGGCCCGGTCAGAGGACACGATCTCGGGAAGGGGGGTGCGTATGTTCATGATTCAGTTCCTCGGGGTGACCAGAACGGAGAGGGAATCGGCAATGGCTCGGCCGCCGGAATCCCGAGCCTGGCTCAGGGTGCGTACGGTGATGCGGATGCTCCGGACTTCCAGCGCGTCGGTGGTGACGTCGCCGTTTCGGTCCAGGTATGCGAACTCCAGGCCCCGCCGGGCCTCCACAGGACCGATGAGGGCTTCCTCGCCATCTGAATCGATCCGGCCCACGAAAGACTCTCCGCCCTGCGTGATGAGGCCGTACGTGACCGTTTCCCAGGTCCGGATGAGCGAGCCCGAGTCCACGATGGCCGTGGGGGAGTCGTCAGCGAAGTTGTCAAGGGTATAGCGTCGGGTAGGATCGTCCCCGCAGCGCTGGGGCTGCTCGGAACCGGACTCGCTCGTCACCTCTGCCGTGGTCCAGAAGTCGGAGTTCCCCGTGTCGGGGTCCTCCTGGAAGTAGACCAGCACCTCGTCCCCCGGACGGATCCGGCCGGCCAGGGCGGTGGCGAAGATGTCGGAGCCATCCCGACCGCACACGAGGGCCGACGCCCGCATGGCCCGAACCTCGATCTCGTCGGACTCCATGGTGAGGATATCGCCACCCCGGGGGCTGATCTCCCGGAGCTCAGTGGCAAGGAACTCTACTGCCCCACGCACGGTCTGCTGCCCCCGGACGCTTTCGCCCTGGGCCGTGTAGATCCGCTGGTTCGAGACGAGGATCTGGAAGATGGCCGTGGCCACCAGCCCCGCGATGACGATCACGACAATGAGCTCCACCAGGGAGAAGCCGCCCCGGGAGTTCGAGTTCCTGGACATCATGGGATCACCGGGTTGGGGTTGGGAAACCGGTAGAAGGTGGTGTCCACCACGTTGGCCTCGGCGCGGGCCGCACCTCGGCCGGGTCCACTCACGATGATGCGCATCTGGGTGGCGCCCGGCGTCTGGTCCGCGACCTCCCACTCGATCTCGTAGGGGTCTTCCTCCAGACTGCCTGGTTCAAGGTCCTCGTAGTCCAGGGCGCGCAGGCGCTCCACGGCTGACTGGATCGCGGCGGACCGCTCCGTGTCCACACGGCCGAGCTCAGTGGTTCGAATCACGAAGCCGGTGCCGGCGGCCAGGGCCAGGAGCCCCACCGTGAGGATGATCATGGCCACCACCAGCTCCACCAGGGAGAACCCGGCCACACTGCTCAGGCGGGCCCGAGCCCGCTGGGCCATCGTCTTGTGGGGTTTCATCAGCCAATCTCCCGGGCCTGGCCCAGTTGCAGCACCTCGACGGTGCGATTCCTCGGGCCGCGCACGAACTCCACCGTGAACCTGGAGCCCGACCCGTCGGCCACGCCGCGGGGAGTGAACACGAGTTCGCTGGAGCCGCTCCCCGTCATGGTCACATCGAACTCTTGGCCAAAGGAGAGGGAGTTCAGGACCTCGCCGCTGGAGACCAGCTCGACGCGAACTTGAACCGCATCCCGGTCCACCACGAACCGGACGTTCTCTCCGCGCTCCACGGCAAAGGCCCGTGCCTGCGAGTGGAGGCTGAGGAAACTCGCGTTCGCATTCCGGACCGCGAGCTGCCCCTGCACCTGCGAGAAGGCCAGCAAGACGATCCCGGACAGGATCGTCCCGATGACGATGACGATGATCAGTTCCAGGAGGGTGAACCCCTTCCGATTCGGCATTCCACTTTCGTCCGCTGGGGAATCGGGTGCTTCAGACGATTCGTGTAAGTGCCAGTTTCGTGCCACCTCAAAACAGCTGTTCCACCCCGATTTCAGGCCAATTCGTCGGGTTCGACCCCATCTTCAGCTCCCCGGGTCGAACCTTTTTTCCGGCGCACCCCCGATCAGCGGAAATTCATTTCCGCGGGTTGGCCCTTCATGGAACGAACCATCCCAGGTGGGCTCCGCCGGGAACCAGGTGGGACCCGGCGGGCACCACCGCCTCGAGCCCCGCCTCCAGCGCCGGGAGGTCGGGCTCGATCCGGGCCCCGTCCAGACGGGTGAGGTTCGCGGTCCCCACGGCCCCGCCCCGGACCTCCACGGACCCCTGGAGCTCCAGCCGCCCTCCGGCCACGACCAGCCCGCGGAGGGTGCCGTCGCCGAACACCAGGAGGTCACCGGGGGCCAGGAGCACTCCCGCGCCCATGGCTCCGCCGCCCCCGCCCGGAGCTCCCTCCCCGCCGGGTTCGCCCCCGCCGCCTCCTGTTCCCAGGGGAATCCAGACCACGCCGTCCCCCCACACCCGGAGTCCGTCGGCCGGCCCGCCAGCCTCCCCGGGGATCGCCCCGTCCGGAGGGACCGGGCGGGCGGGCTCCCGGAGCGGACCGCCCCCGCCCTCCCCGGCACCCCATGGGGCCAGGAGCTCCTCCACGCCCAGGGGCCCCACCACCTGCCGGGACACCCGGCCGGGCTCGCCCCACTCCAGGGCCTCCCGCCTGGGGTCTGAATGCCAGAGGAGGCGGACCCGGGCCCGGGCCCCGTGACCGGCAGGGACCACCTCCACCCGGTAGCCCCCGCCGGGGCTCCAGCCCCAGGCCTCCGCCTCCCCCGGGTCGGGAGGCTGGCCCGCCGCCGCCAGGTCGGCCACGACCCGCGCCTCCACCCGCCCGTCGCCCAGCTCGCCCAGGACCAGGGTGAAGGCCGCCAGGGCAAGGGCCGTGAGCCCCAGGATGGCCAGGAGGGCCAGGGGGAGGGTGAATCCGGCCCGGTTCACGGGTGCACCCCCTGGTGGCGCCATCCGGTGACGCCCCCGCTCTCCAGGTGGAGCTCCACCTGCAGCCCCCGACCCCCGGGGAGCCACTCGATCCGGCTCCCGTCGCCCACTCGCTCGGGGGTGAGGGGCTGCCGCCCCGCCTGGCCCCTCAGGTACCGGAAGGCGCCGTCCTCCAGGGAATAGCGACCCCGCACGAAGGTCCGGACCACCAGGGGCCGGCCCACCTCGGCCGGGGGCCCGCCCTCCCACCGGAATCGCCCCACCCTCGGGGCAGACTCGGGAAGTGGCCCTCCCTGGAGGCAGAGCACCTGAAGGAGACCCCCGTCGGCCCCGTCATCGCCCTCCACCAGACTGGCTCCGGTGAGTTCCCCGAGGTGCCACGCCCCGTCGGAGGCCCAGACCAGGACCGAGTCCGTCCCGGGCACCGGGGCCCGCTGACCCATCCAGAGGAGGACCCACTCCTCGGCATCTCCGCCCCCGGGGAGCTCGGCGGCAGACCCGCAGACGAACCCCACCCCCCGAAAGGCCCGGAGGCCCACGGCCACGGGCTCCTCCACCCACCAGTCCACCCCGGGGCGCCCGGCGGAGAGCTCCTCCTCGAGCACGCTCCACACGGTACGCACCGTCTGCTGGTCGTCGGAGCGCTCCACGATGCGGGACGTGGCCTCGCCGGCCGCCCTGAGGAGGGCCGCCACCCCCAGGGTGAACACCCCGGCCACCACCAGGGCCACCGCCAGCTCCAGGAGGGAGGCACCGGCCCGACCCCCCCTCATGGCGCCCCACTCCCCCGGGGCACCCGGAAGACCACCTGGGCAGGGAGCGCCCCGCCCTCCCGCCGCACCTCAACCTCCAGGGAATCCCCCAGCGGCTCCCACTGGAGGACGAGGCCGTGGGCCTGGAGGGAATCGGGCTCGGGGACCCCCGCCCCCCCCGCCACCTCCAGGCCCACAGGCGCCGCCGG
>REBX01000276.1 GCA_007692505.1 Gemmatimonadales bacterium
GGTTGGTGGACGAGGAGGATTCGGGGGCCCTCCTTCGGAACGTGCGGGTGGAGCGGGAGCTCAGGTTGGGCGGGACCCTGGACCCCGGCCGGATCCTGCCCGAGGGCCGGGAGGGGACGGCCCGGGCCCGGTTGACGGGTCTCCTGGGCCCCATCTCCTTGGGGGTCCGGAGCGGTCTGGTGAGCGGGTTCTTCCGGGAGGAGCTGGAGCCGGACTGGACCCGGCAGCTCGGCCTCCGGTCCGTGGAGGGGTTCACCGAGGTAGACGGGGTTCTGGCCTCCACCCTGGTGGACAGGCGCACCGTGAATGTGGGGTCGGGACTCCGGCTGCCGGCCTCTCTCTTCGTGAACCTCAACCTCCAGGACCAGTCCACGGCCTTCCGGGACCGTAGGTCCGAGCGGGATGGACGGCTCCGTAGCTGGCCCGACCTCCGTGTAGGAGCCTCGGGCCTCCCCCTCCCCGCGGAGTGGGAAGGGACCCTGGAGCGGGTGTCCTTCACCTCGGGCCTCCAGCGGGTCCGGGAGGAGACCCGGTTCGCCGGTGGACAGCCCCCAAGGCAGCGGGACGACCTCCGGATCCCCCTGGAGTTCGTCACCGAATGGGCCGGAGGGATTTCGGCCCGTTACAGGGGTACATTGGTCCGGGGAGACGGGGTGGACCCCACGGGAAGCACCGAGCGAAAGGAGTCGGAGCACGGTTTCTCCGTGGAGACCCGACTCCGGCCCGGCGGGGCCCTCCGCTCCGCCATGACCGGCGACTTCCGGCTCTCCGTCCAGGCCCAGTTCTCCCGCCGGGAGGACTGCAGGGTCACCCGGGCGGATCTGGGGTGCGTCCCCTTCCGGGAATCCCGGGGCCGGAGCCTGGGGGTCACGGCGAACACCGTCGTCTCCGGGGTGGAGGTGGGGGCCAGGGCCTCGGTGGTGGACCGCCAGTCCTTCACCGCCTTCGAGGCGGGCCGGACCCAGGTCCAGGTGGGGATCTGGGGCCGGATGGAGGTGTCTTCCGGCCCTCTGGGCCGCCTTTCGCCGGATGCCTCCCCCTTCCAGCCCTGAAGGCTCCTTGCCCGGGAGCCGGTCCCGGAGGTCGGCCGGGAAGGACGGGCCGATCCGGCCATCCCCCCGCCCCGGACGCGTCCCCATCGTGGGGCATGACTTCCGAAGAACGAACGAGCGCCACGGTGGCCGCCCTCCTCCTTCTGGGCGCGGCTCTCCTGAGGGTGGGCTGGGAGGCCCGCCCCGCCGCCCCCTTTTTCGCTGCCGACACCACGGCCTACGCGGAGCTGGTGGAGGGGGTGGAGGCTGCCGTGGCCGCCGAGGCCCACCGCCGCACACCCCTGGAAGAAGGGGAGCGCGTGGACCCGAACCGGGATGACGCCCTGGAGATCGCCCGCCTCCCCGGGGTGGGCCCAGCGCTGGCCCAGCGCATCGTGGACGCCAGGCAGGGAGCGGTCTACACCAGTCCCGAGGACCTTCTGGCGGTGGCCGGGATCGGCGAGGCCACCCTGGTCCGGGTCCGGCCCTACCTGGACCTGGATCGGCCGCCGGAGGGCATCCCGGTGCCCCGAGCCAGGGCCGACGCATCGGAAGCCCGGGACCCGGTGGATGTGAACCTGGCCGGGGTGGACGAGCTGGTCCGGCTGAACGGGGTGGGTCCGGCCCTTGCAGAGCGCATCGTGGCCCACCGGGTGGAGTCGGGGCCATTCCGGACCGCGGAGGAGCTGGAAGCAGTGCCCGGCATCGGACCCGTCCTCCTGGAACGGATCCGGCCGCAGATCATCCTGGCGGGACACGCCCCGCGGCCACCCTGAAGCCCTACGGACTGCTTGACCCGTGGCGTACCCGCCCTCTACCTTGCCTCCCTGAGGGTCTGCGCCATCTGTTTCCCAACTGCGGGCCGGCCCCTCCAACTGCCTCCCACCTCTGCCGGATCCGCCCACCTCATGAGCACCAAGCTCGCCCAGCATCGCCTCGGGGACATGCTTGTCCAGGAGGGGCTGATCACCCGCGACCAGCTCCAGAAGGCCCTCGCCGAGGCCCGGACCGCCAACGTCCGCCTCGGGGCCTCCCTGGTCCGGCTGGACATGGTGGAGGAGAACGACCTGACCCGGATGCTGGCCCGGCACTACCAGGTGCCGGCCGTGGACCTGAACCGCATCGATGTCGAGTCCCGCATCCTCCGCCTGGTCCCGGCGGAGCTGGCCCTCAAGCACCTGGTCATTCCCCTGAGGCGTGTGGGCCGGAAACTTACCGTGGCCATGGTGAACCCCACGGACCTGGGGGCCATCGACGACCTGAAGTTCGCCACCCGGTACGAGATCGAGCCGGTGGTGGCCGGCGAGCATACCCTCCGGCAGCACATCGACCGGTACTACGAGGACGCCTCCGACATCGGGGAGATCCTCTCGGACCTCATCGACGAGGAGGACATCGAGGTTCTGGAGGACCAGGAGGAGGAGGTCTCCGTCCAGGTCCTCCGGGAGCAGATCGATGCGGCGCCGGTGGTGAAGTTCATCAATGGGCTCCTCACCGACGCGGTCTCCAAGGGCGTCTCGGACATCCACATCGAGCCCTACGAGAAGGAGATCCGGGTCCGCTACCGCATCGACGGGTCGCTGCAGGAGGTCATGAAGCCGCCCATGAAGATGAAGGCGGCTCTCACCAGCCGGATCAAGATCCTGGCCGACCTGAACATTGCCGAGCGCCGGGTCCCCCAGGACGGCCGGATCAAGCTCCGCATGAAGAAGAAGGTGGTGGACTTCCGGGTCTCCACCCTCCCGGTCATCTTCGGCGAAAAGATCGTGCTCCGGATCCTGGACAAGGGGAACCTGACCTTCGACCTGGCCAAGTTCGGCTTCGAGCCCAAGGCCGAGAGGGACTTCATGGAGGCCATCGCCCAGCCCTACGGGATGGTGCTGGTGACGGGGCCCACGGGTTCGGGAAAGACCACGACCCTCTACTCCGCCCTCTCCAAGGTGAACACCGAGGAGGTGAACATCATGACGGCGGAGGACCCGGTGGAGTACAACCTCCACGGGATCAACCAGGTCCTGGTCCGAAGCGAGATCGGGATGAGCTTCGCCAATGCCCTGCGGGCGTTCCTCCGGCAGGACCCCAACATCATCATGGTGGGTGAGATCCGGGACCTGGAGACGGGAGGGATCTCCATCAAGGCGGCCCTCACCGGTCACCTGGTGCTCTCCACCCTGCACACGAACGACGCCCCTTCCACCGTGACCCGCCTCATCGACATGGGTCTCGAGCCCTTCAACGTGGCTTCGGCCCTGAGCCTGGTGACGGCCCAGCGCCTGGTGCGGCGGATCTGCACGAACTGCAAGGAGGAGGTGGAGTACCCCGAGCCCTGGCTGGATTCCGCCCGCATCCCGAAGGACTACCGGAAAAGGGTCACCTTCTATCAGGGGAAGGGCTGCGATCGCTGCAACGGGTCCGGCTACAAGGGCCGGCAGGGCCTCTATGAGGTCATGGCCATCACCTCCCGGGTCCGGAAGCTCATCATGCAGGAAGCCGCAACCGACGACCTGCGGGACGCTGCCATTGCCGAGGGGATGCTCACCCTCCGGATGGACGGCCTGAAGAAGGTGGAGAAGGGAATCACCACCCTGGAGGAAGTCGTCAAGGAGACGGCCGAGGTCGTTTGACGCCTCGGACAGCCATCAGACGGGAGGGAGAGCCATGCAGAAGGCAGTGAAGCGCGAACAGGGCGGGACCCAGCAGGCCCGGACGGCAAGCAGCAGCTCGGGCAGCGAGATCAATATCCGGCAACTCCTGGAGGAGATGATCCAGAAGGGGGCCTCCGACCTCCACCTCACCGTGGGGGAGAAGCCGAAGCTCCGCATCGACGGGGAGCTACGGGATGCCACCACGGGGGAGGTCCTGAAGCCGAAGGACACCCTGTCACTGGCCTATTCCATCCTCACGGAGCAGCAGAAGAAGCGCTTCGAGACCTACGACGAGCTGGACTTCTCCTTCGGGATCCAGAACCTTTCCCGCTTCCGGGGCAACTGCTTCAAGCAGCGGGGCTGCGTGGCGATGGCCCTCCGGCAGATCCCCTACGAGATCAAGGGGCTTGACGAGCTGGGGCTCCCCGGCCAGGTGAAGAAGATGGCGGAGCGGCCCCGGGGCCTGGTCCTGGTGACGGGCCCCACGGGGTCCGGGAAGTCCACCACGCTGGCGGCCATGCTGGACAAGGTGAACACGGAGCGGCGCTCCCACATCCTCACCATCGAGGATCCCATCGAGTTCCTGCACCACCACAAGGGGTGCACGGTGAACCAGCGGGAGGTGGGCAGCGACACGGACTCCTTCTCCGGTGCCCTCAAGTTCGCCCTCCGGCAGGATCCCGACGTGATCCTCATCGGCGAGATGCGGGACCTGGACACCATGGGGGCCGCCCTCACCATCGCCGAGACGGGCCACCTGGTCTTCGCCACCCTGCACACGAACTCGGCGGCAGAGTCCATCAACCGGATCATCGACGCCTTCCCGGCCCACCAGCAGCCCCAGATCCGGGCCCAGCTGGCCTTCGTCCTGGAGGGCGTCGTCACCCAGACGCTCATCCCCCGGGCCCGGGGGAAGGGGCGGGCCGTGGCCGCCGAGATCATGTTCTGCACGCCGGCCATCCGGGCCCTGATCCGCGACGAGAAGATCCACCAGATCTACTCGCTCCTGCAGGCCGGGAAGAAGCACGGCATGCAGACCATGAACGACGCCCTCGCGCAGCTCGTCCTCCGCCGCGAGATTCGCGTCGAGGACGCACTCCGCCGCTCCCAGGACCCGACGGAGCTCCAGCGCGTGATCGGCGAGCCGGCCCGGGCCGGCGGCCCCAGCCCACCACCCGAAGGAGCCACCACCCATGCCGACCTTCACGTACAGTGCCCGACCCGCCACCGGAGGAGAGATCCGGAAGGGCGAGATCGAGGTCAAGACGAAGGACGAGGTGCTCCAGCACCTCCACAAGCAGAAGCTCATTCCGGTGGCCGTCCGGGAGAAGCCCAAGTCCATCTCCCTGAGCATAGGGAGCGGGGTGAAGACGCGGGACATCGTGATCTTCACCCGGCAGTTCTCCACCATGATCAACGCCGGGTTGCCCCTGGTACAGAGCCTGGACATCCTCCAGCAGCAGACGGAGAACGACAAGCTCCAGAAGGTGATCCAGGACGTGCTCTACGACGTGGAGTCCGGGAACACCCTGGCCGACGCCATGGGGGAGCACCCCCGGGTCTTCTCCAAGCTCTACGTGAGCATGGTGGCCGCCGGTGAGGCCGGAGGTATCCTGGACACCATCCTCCTCCGGCTGGCCACCTTCCTGGAGAAGGCGGATGCCCTCACCCGGAAGGTGAAGGGGGCCATGATCTATCCCGGCGTGGTCCTCACGGTGGCCCTCCTGGCCGTTGTGGTCCTCCTGATCTTCGTGATCCCCACCTTCCAGGACATGTTCTCTGCCGCCGGCGTGGCCCTCCCCCTGCCCACCCAGATCGTGATCTCGCTCTCGGCCTTCCTCCAGGCCTGGTGGTGGGCCCTCATCCTGGCGGGCGCCGGGGTCTTCTTTGCCGTTCGGGCCTATTACCGGACCAGCAATGGCGAGAAGACCATCGACACCATCCTCCTGAAGATGCCCGTACTGGGCGATCTCCTGCGGAAGGCCGCCGTGGCCCGCTTCACCCGGACCCTGGGAACCCTGGTTTCCTCCGGTGTGTCCATCCTGGAAGGGCTGGAGATCACCGCCAAGACGGCGGGGAACCGGGTGATCCAGGACGCGGTCATGGAGTCCCGCGCCTCCATTGCCGGCGGGGACACGATCTCGGGCCCCCTGAAGAAGTCCGGTGCCTTCCCGCCCATGGTGGTGCAGATGATCAATGTGGGTGAGCAGACCGGTGGCCTGGATGAGATGCTCTCCAAGATCGCCGACTTCTACGACGACGAGGTGGACAACGCGGTGAGCGCGCTCCTCTCCGTCATGGAGCCCATCCTCATCGTGGTGCTGGGTGTGGTGGTCGGCGGAATGATCGTGGCCATGTACCTCCCGATCTTCGACATGGTGGGCACGATCTGACGGGACGTGGGGCACAGTCTACCCCGGGTCCGGGACACGGGGCGCACCCCACCCCGGGTCCGGGACGCGGGGCGCACCCCACCCCGGATCCGGGAGGGCGCTCGCCCGCGGTGTGAACCGGAGTTCGGGGGCTCGCTCCCTGACGGCCGCAATCGTGGCCGGGCGCCCGCCTGCCCCCGGCATG
>REBX01000230.1 GCA_007692505.1 Gemmatimonadales bacterium
AAGGCGTGGACGATCTCGTGCCCCAGCACGTGGTCCGTGGAGGCGTACGAGCTGGAGATGGGCATGACGACGCGGTTCTTCAGGGACTCCGCCAGGCCTCCCACTCCCTCGGAGAGCATCCCACTCACCGTGTTCGTCTGCTGGAAGTCCGGGTGGTCCGCGTAGAAGATGAGGGGCTTGGGCTCGTCGAACTCATGCTGGAAGAGTCGGGCGAACCGCTCGTACCATCGCTCCGACATCCGCGCCAGGTCCTCCACCACGGCCTCGGAGTCGCCGTAGAAGTGGATGTCGAAGTGGGACGTGGGAAGGACCCGGAACTCGAAGTCGTCGTACTGGACCTTGTTCCGGCCGAAGTACTGGGCATCGGCAGCCACGGGAACCAGGAACAGGAGGCCGAGCAGGGGCACGATGACCCGGCCCGCGCGGCGCATGAACCCACCATCCTTCTCGAGACCCTTCATCCTCCTCCCTCCTTCTTGGAAGTCCGGGGAACGAAGATCCCCCGGACGGCCCCCGTTTCCTGCCAGCCTGCCCGGCAGGAGCGGGTCCCTACCCTGACGCCGGGGCCAGGATCCGGCGTGCATTGCTATCCCAGCTCCGGCACCCCAGCTTCCCGGGTCTGCTCACCATCGACAGGACCGGCCCCCTTCGAATGTCCAGGTAACTTCAATCCATGACTCCATTCTCTCCCGGGTTCCCACCCCTGCCTCCCGCCGCAGTGGAGACACCCGCGGCCATCGTCGACCTGGACCGTATCCGCAGGAACATCGGGCAGACCCTGGAAGGCCTCGGTCGCCAAGGCCTCCGCTGGCGTCCCCACGTGAAGACCCACAAGAGTAGGGCGCTGGCCCGGGAGCAGCTCCGGGCCGGTGCGGTGGGGCTCACGGTGGCCACCCCCAGGGAGGCGGAGGTCATGGCAGACCTCACCGACGACCTGCTCCTGGCCCATCCCCCTGTTGGGCCCAAGGTGGAGCGGGTGGTGCGGGTGGCGCAACTTACGCGCCTGCGCGTCGCCCTCGACCACCAGGGTCCTCTGGAGGCTCTGTCGGTGGCCTCCGGAAGGGCCGGAACCCATCTGGGCATCCTGGTGGAGCTCGATGTGGGCATGGGTCGAGTGGGGGTGGGGGACTCCCGGGATGTCCTCCGCCTGGCTGCCGCGGCCCACGAGCTGCCGGGCCTGTCCTTCGACGGGGTCCTCTTCTATCCCGGACACCTGACGCCGGCGAAGGTCGGCCTCGACGCCGGCATCGGGGAGGTGAACCGGCGGCTGGAGGAGATCCTGTCGGCCCTGGCCCGGGAGGGGATGCCCGCCGGGATCGTGAGCGGCGGGTCTACCCCCACCCTCCCGTGGAGCCACCACTTCCATGGGGTCACCGAGATCCGGGCGGGAACCTGCATCTTCCATGATCGCACAACGGTGGCCCTGGGTGTGGCACGTGGGGAGGACGTGGCACTCCGGGTCCTCTCCACCGTGGTCAGCACGGACGGCAGGACCCGAGCGGTGCTGGACGCCGGCTCGAAGGCCCTGGCACGGGAGGCATTCCGGGGGGGAGACCAGGGCGGGTTCGGAGAGGTGCAGGTCCCCGGTCGTCCCCTGGTCACCGCCGTCTCCGAGGAGCATGGTGTGGTGGCCCTGGAGGACTCCTCCTGGCGACCCCGTGTGGGGGACACCGTGGAGATCGTCCCGAATCACGTCTGCGTCTCGGTGAACCTGCAGGACCGGCTCCTCGCCCGCCGATCCGATGGGTGCTACGATGTGGTCTCACTGGAGGCGAGGGGCCGGCAGCCGTACCGGGCCGACCTCCAACTACCAGGGACTGCCGATCCGGCCGTCCCGAATTCCTGAACCCGGCTCTCGAGGAGCTTTTTGAATGTCTGACCGAACGGAAGTCCGAACCTCTCTGGCCCCCGCCGCCATCGGCCCCTATGCGCAGGCCGTGGTCGCCGACGGATGGATCTGGGTCTCGGGCCAGATCCCCCTGGACCCCGAGACCGGCAAGTTGGTCGAAGGAGGGATCCGTGCCCAGACCCATCGGGTGTTCCGGAGTCTCGAGGCTGTGCTGGAAGAGGCGGGGGGAGGGCTCGATACCGTGGTGAAGGCGTCCGTCTTCCTGGCCGACCTGTCGAACTTCGAGGCCATGAACGAGGTATATGCGGAGTACTTCGGAGCTTCCCGCCCGGCCCGTGCCTGCGTGGAGGTTGCGAGGCTGCCCCGTGACGTGGATGTGGAGATCGAAGTCGTTGCCAGGGTACGCAGCTGACGAAGAGGGCCTGAAGGACGGGGTCCCGCGCTCTCCGGGCTTCCCGGTGGTCCTCATTTGAGAGCCGGGCCTCCGTCCTTCGCCCTTCCCTCCACAAGGAGATATCCCACAGTGAGAACCTTCTGCAGCCTCCTCCTCATCCTGGCCACGACGGGTTGCGCCTTCATCGGGTCCGGCGCCAGGTCGGGAGATCCGTTCCGTGATGCGGGGGAGAGTCAGGTCGCGGTCTTCATCGAGAATCGAACCGCGTCCGACGTGATGGTGGAGGCAGTGGGCCCGGGCGTTCGGGAGGAGATCGGACTCGTGGCGGCGAGGGCGAACCAGCGAGTGGGTGTGCGATGGACCCGGACGCAGAACCTCAGGTTCCAGCTCTCCCCGGTAGCCGGGCGGCGCTACACCACCAACGATGTGAACGTGGGGCCGGGGGATCGGGTCTTCCTGGTGATCCAGGCCCCCCTGGACCGCTCTTACGTCCAGAGGTAGGCAGGTCTGTGGTTGCCCCCGGGGGCGGAGCGTCAGGCCCCGTAGGGCACCCAGATATTCTTGACCTCCGTGGCCTGCCGGGCAAAGGCCTCCGACGCTCCCGTGTCCGGGGAGAGCCAGTCCATGGCCCGTTCGACCACGGGGGCCCAGGTTCGCTTCAGGTTCCCAACGGATCGACGCTCCATCTCGGCTCGTTCTTCCACCGTCCCGAAGCTCCAGACGGCGTCGACTGCGTCATGGTCTGCCAGTACCGGGAGGAGTTCCCACCGGGTTCCGGTCACCAGGTTCACCACCCCCGCCGGCAGGTCCGACGTTTCCAGGACCTGGTGGAGGTCCAGGCCTGGCGAGGGGGCCCTCTCGGATGGGAGCGCCACCACCGTGTTCCCCATGGCAATGGCTGGCGCCAGCGCGGAGACGAGCCCCAGCAGTGGGGCCTCCCGGGCGGCTGCAATCCCGATGATCCCCACGGGCTCGTGCATGGCCAGGGTGACGTTCCTGAAGGGGGTTCCGTGGATCCGGCCGTCCCACTTGTCGGCCATGGAGGCCCAGTGGAAGAACCGATCCACCGTGGCTTCCACCTCTGCCCGGGCAGCTCCCTCCTCGATGCCCGCTTCCTCCTCCAGCCTCAAGGCCCATTCGCCGGCGCGCTGAGAGAGGTTCTCGGCTGCGTAGAAGAGGATCTGTGCCCGCAGGTGGGCGGGTGCCGAGGACCAGCCTGGGAGGGCCTTTCGGGCGGCCTCCACCGCGTTCCGGATGTCCTTCCGGTTCCCGGCCGGGACCTCGGCAATGACTGAGCCTTCCCGGTCCAGGATGCCAAGCGAGCAGCCTCCGTCGGGCCGGGCCTGCTTCCCTCCGATCCAGAGCTTGGACGTCCGATCCACGGACCTCGCTTCCAGCCCCGGCCTCCCACCCCCGGGACCTCGGGGGTCCGGGCGGGTTGTGGGGGACAGGTCCGGCCCGTCGGGCGGCGCCGGCGCCATGCCCTCCTGCCGAAGGTACTCCAGGAAGCCCTCCCGTCCGCCTTCCCGCCCGAACCCGCTCTCCCGAACACCGCCGAACCCCGATGCGGCGTCGAAGAGGTTCGTGCAGTTCACCCAGACGGTCCCCGCCCGGATCCTGGGGGCCAGGTCCAGGGCGACGTTCAGGTTCTCGGACCAGATGGAGGCGGCCAGGCCGTAGCGGGTGTCGTTGGCCAGGGCCACGGCCTCGTCCGGGGTGCGGAAGCTCATGAGGACGACCACGGGGCCGAAGATCTCCTCCTGGGCCAGGGTGCCTGCGGGCTCCACGTCGGTGCAGAGGGTGGGCGGGTAGAAGAGCCCCTCCTCCGGCGTGGCCCAGGAGGGCTGCCAGATCCGGGCTCCCTCGTCCCGCCCCTCGTCCACCAGGCGCCGGATCGACTCCAGCTGAACCGGGGCCACGATGGCGCCCATGTCCACCGACTTGTCCAGGGGATGCCCCATGCGCAGCCGCTCCATCCGGGCCTTCAGCTTCGCCTCGAGGGTGGCGGCCACGCTCTCCTGCACCAGGATGCGGGAGCCGGCGCAGCAGACCTGGCCCTGGTTGAACCAGATGGCATCCACGACCCCTTCCACCACCGAGTCCAGATCGGCCTCCTCGTGGACGATGAAGGGGGACTTCCCCCCCAGCTCCAGCGAGATGGGGATCTGCCGTCCGGCGGTGGCCTTCCGGATGGCCCGCCCCACATCGGTGGAACCGGTGAAGGCCACCTTGTCGATGTCCGGGTGGTCCACCAGCGCGGCCCCGGTCTCGCCGGCACCGGTGACGATGTTTACCACGCCGTCGGGGAGTCCGACACTGCCACAGATCTCCCCGAAGAGGAGGGCCGTGAGCGGCGTGTGCTCGGCGGGCTTGAGGACGACGGTGTTCCCGGCGGCGATGGCCGGCGCGACCTTCCAGGCCAGCATGAGGAGGGGGAAGTTCCAGGGGATGATCTGGGCCGCCACCCCCAGCGAACGGGCGCCGGGGAACTCTCGTTCCAGGAGCTGCGCCCAGCCGGCGTGGTGGTAGAAGTGCCTCGCCACCAGGGGGATGTCCAGGTCGCGGCTCTCCCGGATCGGCTTCCCGTTGTCCAGGGACTCCAGGACCGCGAAGAGGCGGGCGTGCCGCTGCACCGCCCGGGCCAGGGCGTAGAGGTGGCGGGCCCGCCCCGGGCCACCGAGGGCTTCCCATTCCGGGTGTGCGGCCCGGGCAGCTGCCACGGCGCGATCCAAGTCTGCCGGGGTGCCCAGCGCGACCTGGGCCAGGAGGGTGTGGTCTGCCGGGGACCGGGTCTCGAAGGTCTCCCCGGACTCGGGCTCCACCCAGCTCCCGCCGATGAAGTGTTGGAAGCGCCTGCCATGGTGCTCGAGCCAGTCGATGGCAGGCCTGGCGCTCTCGGGTGCAGGGCCGTACTCCATGGTCTCGTGGATCTCCGCGATGTCGGGCATGGGGGCTGTGCCTCCGGCAGGTCGGGTGGGGTCGGGCGTCCGTCAGGCAGACGGGTGGCGGTGAAAGGCGGAGTAGCGCCCCGTCACGTGGTGTTCGAGCTGCCGCTCGATGTCCGCCAGGAGGGAGGAGGCACCGAACCGGAAGAGGTGGGGGTCGAGCCAGGGGCGTCCCAGTTCCTCCTTCATGAGGATCATCCAGAGGAGCGCCTCCTTTGCCGTGCGGATGCCGCCGGCGGGCTTGAAGCCGATCCGGTGCCCCGTGCGCTCCTCGTACTCCCTGATTCGACGGGTCATGACCAGGCCCACCGGGAGCGTCGCGTTCACCGATTCCTTCCCGGTGGAGGTCTTGATGAAGTCCGCCCCGGCCATCATGGCCACCTCGCTGGCCCGGGCCACCACGTCCAGCGTCCCCAGGTCCCCGGTTCCCAGGATCACCTTGAGGTGGGCCGGACCACAGGCCTCCCGGAAGGCCTGCACCTCCCGGTAGAGCTCCTCCCATTGGCCCAGCAGGGCCAGGGGACGCCGGATCACCACGTCGATCTCGGTGGCGCCGGCCTCGACCGAGGCCTGGATCTCGGCAAGGCGAAGGGACAGGGGGAGGTGGCCGTGGGGGAAGGCGGTGGACACCGCAGCCACCTGGATCCCTGACCCAGCCACGGCCTCCACCGCCGTCTCCACGAAGGAGTGGTGCACGCAGACGGCGGCGGTACCTTGCGGAAGGGAGCCCGCATTCAGTGCACTTCGGAGGTCCCTCCTGAGGGGGATCCGGGCCTTCCTGCACAGCCTCCGCACGGTGCCCGGGGTGTCATCTCCCGAGAGCGTGGTCAGGTCCATGAGGCCGATGGCTCGGAGGAGCCAGGCTGCCTGCCACTCCTTCTTCACGCTTCTACGGGTTCCCAGAGTGGCTGCCCTGCGCTCCACGGCGCTCCGGTTCACCCGGATGGCCCGGACCCTGTGCAGGTCCAGCGGGGTGCCCGGGTTCCGTGTCTCGGGGGAGGGGTTCTCCCTGTCCAGGGTGGCGGTGGGGCCGGAGCCTGCGGGGGCCTGGGGGAGAGGGGGCAT
>REBX01000180.1 GCA_007692505.1 Gemmatimonadales bacterium
CAGGGGTCCCGGGACAGGGGCAGCGGGATCCCTCGGGAGGGTCGAGGGTCCTTCAGGGACGGAGCACCCGGAGCCCTTTCCCGGGATCTCCCCGGCCCGCATGTTCATCGATGTGATTCTCGATGGAGGTTCCCATTCCATGATTCCCGCGTCCCGAGGCCCCATCCCCGTGCCCATGTCCCCATCGTCCCGCCACGCTCCGGGAGGTCGCGTCCTCGCCCTCCTCCTGGCCGGGTTCGTGACCCTCCTGGCCGCCTGCTCCAACAGTGAGGCAGCCAGTGGGCTCGGAGACGAGGCGGCCGGCCCCGAGTCGGCAGACTGGCAGGTGGTGACCGCCGTGGACGGGCTCATCCACCCCTGGGGGATCGCCTTCGTCTCCGAGTCGGAGTGGCTTGTCACGGAGCGGCCGGGGCGCCTCAGGGTCGTCCGCGACGGGGCCCTGGTGGACGAGCCAGTGGACGGCGTCCCCCAGGTCCACGCTTCGAACCAGGGGGGGCTCCTGGACGTGGCCCTCCACCCCGACTTCGACACGAACCGCCTCGTCTACCTGAGCTACTCCCGTGACGTGGGGGGTGGACAGACCACCACGGCGGTGGTCCGAGGCGAGTTCGATGGGTCGGCCCTCACCGGGGTGGAGGACGTGGTGGAGACCCGGGCCGTTGCCGGTCCCGGGCGTCACTACGGTTCCCGCATCGATTTCGACGCCGACGGATACCTCTACGTCACGGTGGGAGATCGGGGGCAGCGGGATCGGGCCCAGGACCTCACGGATCACGTGGGCACGACCCTGCGGCTGCATGACGACGGACGGGTGCCCGAGGACAACCCCTTTGTGGGCCGCGACGACGCGCTCCCCGAGATCTGGACGTACGGGAACCGGAACGCTCAGGGCCAGGCCGTCGACCTGGAGCGGAACATCGTCTGGCAGAACGAGCACGGCCCCAGGGGCGGCGACGAGTTGAACCGGATGGAGGCGGGGCTGAACTACGGCTGGCCCGAGATCACCCACGGGATCAACTACGACGGTTCGGAGCTCACGCCGGACACGGCCCGGGCCGGGATGGAGCAGCCCGTGGTGCACTGGACCCCATCCATCGCAGTCTCGGGAATGGCCCTCTACACCGGCGACGTCTTCCCGGAGTGGCAGGGGGACCTCTTCGTGGGGGCCCTCCGCCAGCAGCACATCCGGCGCCTCCACATGGCGGACGGGGAGGTAGTGGAGCAGGAGGTCATGCTGGACGACCTGGGTGTGCGGTTCCGGGAGATCGCCCAGGGCCCCGACGGCCTCCTTTACCTCCTCACCGATGAGCGTAACGGCGAGATCCTCCGCCTGGAGCCCGCCGGGGGCGAATGACGAACTCCGGTTCCGAAGACATGGAGTCCCCTTCCGGTGAGGAGGGGGATCGCGAGATGGAGCCACAGGGCGGGGTCGCCGGGTGGCGGGCCTGGCTCATGGCGATCCGACCCCGCACGCTCCCTGCCGCCGTGGCCCCCGTGGTGGCCGGGACCGGGATCGCCGCAGGGCTGGGGGTGGCGGATCCCGCCCCGGCGGTGGCGGCCCTCCTGGGGGCCCTCCTCCTGCAGGTCGCCACGAACCTGGCCAACGACTACTTCGACTTCGCAAAGGGGTCGGACACCGAGGCCCGGGTGGGGCCCACCCGGGTGGTCCAGGCCGGGATCCTCTCTCCCCGGTCGGTCCTCCGGGCCACCTGGGGCGTGCTGGCGCTGGCCACCCTGGTGGGGGGCTATCTGGTCTGGGTCGGGGGATGGCCCATCCTGGTGGTGGGCCTCCTGGCCCTCCTCTGTGCCGTGATCTACACCGGCGGGCCCTTCCCCCTGGCCTACCACGGGCTGGGAGACGTCTTTGTATTCCTCTTCTTCGGCCCCGTGGCCGTGGCCGGCACGTACTGGGTCCAGGCCCGGACCTTCCACTGGGACCTCCTGGTGGCCGGGGCCGGAATGGGAGCGCTGGTCACCGCCATCCTTGTGGTGAACAACCTCCGGGACCGGGAGACGGACATGGCGGCCGGCAAGCGGACTCTGGCCGTTCGCCTGGGGGAGATGGGCACGCGGGTCCAGTACCTCCTCCTGGTCCTCCTGGCCCTGGCCTGTCCCGTGGTGGGCGTGGCCGCCTGGGGATGGCACCCCTGGGTCCTGGTGACCCTGGCCACCGTGATCCCCGTGGCCCGGCCCCTGGGGACCGTCTTCACCTACATGGACCCCCGGGAGCTGAATCCGGTGCTGGGGCAGACGGCCCGGGCCGTGACCTGGTACGGGGCCCTCCTGGCCGCCGGGTTCGTGGCCGGGGGGATGGCGGGTCCCGAGGCGGTCCCCGACCTCCGGGTGCCCCTGTGAGCCTCCCTCCTCCCGATTCCGGCGGTTCCTCCGGTTCGCCCGACTCGTTGCCGCCGGACTCGTCGCCGGTGGACGAGGCCGCCGTAGGACGCTCCCTGGCCGGACTCCGGCACCTGGGTGCAGGCCCGGGAAAGCGCCTGGCGCTCCAGGTGCACCCCGACCGCCACGGGGTGGCGGCGGTGCTGGCGGCAGCCCGGACCGGTGCCACCATATCCCTACTCCATCCCCGCTGGACCCGGGCCGAGACGTCCCGGGTCCTGGCGTCCTTCCAGCCCCACGTGTACGTGCCTGCAACAGACGACATGGCCCCCACCGATGTGGGGCTGGACACGCGTCTGGTCCCGGTGGCCATGGTCTCCCGGCAGGTCCGGGACGTCCCGGCGACCCGGCAGGACACGGAGGGGCTCCGGGCACGGTGGGTCCTCTGGAGCTCGGGGACCACGGGCCGGGCCCGTGGCCTCGTCCTGGACGATGCAGCCCTTGAGGCCTCGGGCCGGGCCGTGGCCCGGCGCATGGGGCTTGGCCCCGGGGACCGCTGGCTCGCCACCCTCTCCCCCGCCCACGTGGGAGGGCTCGCCCTCATCTTTCGGTCCCGGTGGCCCGGAAGCCAGGTGGTGCCCCTGTCCCGGTTCGAGGCGGGGGAGGTGAACCGCCAGATGGACCAGGGGGCCGTGACCCACCTCTCCCTGGTTCCCACCCAGCTCCTCCGACTCCTGGAGGACCGACAGGACGCCCCCTTCCCGGAGACCGTGAAGGGGATCCTGGTGGGTGGGGCCCCCACCCCGCCGGCCCTCCTCCGGCGAGCCCTGGATGCAGGGGCGCCGGTGGCGCTCACCTGGGGGATGACGGAGCTGGGCTCGCAGGTGGCGACGGCGGAGCCCGCCCGTGTCCGGGCCCGACCCGGCGGGGTGGGCCCTCCCCTCCCCGGGGTGGAGGTGCGAATCGACCAGGCTCGCGGACCGGTCCTGGGAGAGGGGATCCCCTCCGGCGAGCTCCTGGTGCGGGGTCCCACGCTGGCCACCGGGACCTGGGTGGGACCGGGGCAGACCCCCGTGCCCCTCCCCCTGGAGGACGGGTGGTTTCGTACCGGAGACGTGGGGCGTCTGGATGCCCGGGGCGAGCTCACCATCACCGGGCGGATCGCGGACCGGATCATCACCGGGGGGGTGAATGTGGAGCCCGCCGAGGTGGAGGCGGCCCTCCTGGAGCTCCCGTGGGTCCGGGAGGCTGCGGTGGTGGGGATGCCGGACCCGGAGTGGGGCCAGCGGGTCGTCGCCGTGGTGGCCCCGCTGGGGGCAGGTGGGGCGGAAGGGACAGCGAGGGCACCAGGACTGGGGGAGCTCAGGGAGGCACTGGCAGATCGCCTCCAGCCGGCGAAGCGACCCAGGGAGCTCGTGGTGGTTCGCGCCCTGCCGAGGCGTCCCAACGGTAAGGTGGACCGGGAGGCCCTCCGTCAGCTGGCCGGGGGCTGAGGGACAGGGGAGCCGGGCAACAACGCGCTCCCCGGGGAGCTCTCAGTCCTTCCCCGGCCCGCAGGCGGCCAGGGCGAGGCAGAGGAGGACCACGGCACGTCCGGGACGGCCCCCCCGGCCGCATGCGGATCGGTCGCTGCGCTTCAAGGGTCATGGACACGATGCTCCCGTGCGGATGGGTGCGGGCCTTCCCCCTCGGGACACCCAACATAACTTGAGGGGCGCACTTCACCGGGACCACCCCACTGCTCCCCACTTCGGGATCCATGTCCGAACTCTTCCAGGAATTCCGCTGGCGCGGTCTGCTGGCCGATGCCACCGAAGGTGCGGAGGCCGCCCTCGCCTCGGCACCCCGCTCCGCCTACGTGGGCTTCGACCCCACGGCCTCCTCCCTCCACGTGGGGCACCTCCTGCCCATCATGGGCCTCGTCCACCTCCAGCGCGCCGGACACACCCCGGTGGCGCTGGTGGGGGGCGGGACCGGACTCATCGGTGACCCCTCCGGAAAGACGAAGGAGCGCCAGCTCCTGTCCCCGGCAGAGGTGGAGGCGAACGCCGAGGCGATCCGGAGCCAGCTGGAGCCCTTCCTGGACTTCGAGGGGGTGCCGAACCCGGCGGTGGTGACGAACAACCTGGACTGGCTCGGGGGGATGGGCGTGCTGGACTTCCTCCGGGACGTGGGCAAGCACTTCCCGGTGAACGTCATGCTCCGGAAGGACACGATCCGGCGTCGCCTGGAGGAGGGGAGTGCCGGGATCACCTACACGGAGTTCAGCTACCTCCTCCTCCAGTCCTACGACTTCCTGCGCCTACACCGGGACATGGGAGTCCATGTCCAGCTCGGGGGGCGGGACCAGTGGGGGAACATCACCAGCGGCATCGACCTCATCCGGAGGGTCACCGGCGAGGGGGCCTGGGGGGTCGTCCTCCCCCTGATCACCACGTCGTCGGGAGTGAAGTTCGGGAAGACGGAGGCCGGTGCGGTCTGGCTCGACCCGGAGCGGACCTCCCCCTACCGGTTCTACCAGTTCTGGCTGAACACCGACGATGCCGACGTGGGCCGGTACCTTCGCTTCTTCACCCTTCTGGACCGGGAGCGCATCGAGGAGCTGGATCGGGTGACTGAAGACGAACCCCACCGGCGAGTGGCCCAGAAGGCGCTGGCCGAGGAAGTGACCCGAACCGTCCACGGAGACGACGGGCTGGCTTCGGCGCGCAGGGCCTCGGAAGTCCTCTTTGGAGGTGGACTGGAGGGGCTGGGCGGAAGGGAGATCGAGGATATTTTCGCCGATGTCCCCTCCTCCGGACGGCCCCGGGAGGAGTTCTCCGGAGAGGGGGTGGGAATCCTGGACCTGGTGGCGACGGCGGGGTTGGTGAAGTCCCGGGGAGAGGCCCGGCGCACCATCCAGCAGGGGGGGCTCTACCTGAACGGGGAGCGGGTGAACGAAATCGACCGCAAAGTCGCGGAGGACGATGCGGTCGAGGGGCGCTACCTGGTCCTTCGGAAGGGACGGCGGTCCCATCACCTCCTCCGCCTCACGGACTGAGGTGGGGGCAGGAGGTTGAAGCCCCGGTGGGCACGTGCCACCGGGGCTTCAACTGATGGGTCAGAAGCGCTTGCTCCAGGAGATGTTTGCTCCCCAGCCTGCACCCAGCTGCGGGCCATTCATGTCGGTGTGGGCAGGAACGACGAGCTCGGCCTGGAGGAGGTGACCAGCCAGGGTTCCTTCCCGGAAGAGGAGGTTCAGCCCCACCGGGAGGTCCACCCGGGAGCCGCCGGTGGCGAACGCCCAGTGCATGGGGGACTGCTCGGGATCCAGGGAGGGGTCGCTCCCCGACACGTCGTCCCACCGGTCGAAGCTCACCCGGACACTTGCCGAGATCCAGTCGTTCAGCCGGTACTGCCCGTGACCCTGGATGTTCACGGAGTTCCCGGGCCGCCACTGGCGATCGTTGTCGTCGAGCCAGACCCGACCACTGGCCTGGACGCCGAAGGTGCCGTGCTCGTTCTCCACGGCCACGTAGGCCCCGGGAACCAGGAACAGGGCCCCCGAGCCGGTCTGGAGCTGGTAGGGGAGGACCCTGGACTCGTCGGGCTGGTCCGGGAGGCGGCCGGTGGCGTCGGCGCTCCCCGTGGGGATGCCCACACCGAAGCTGGCATGGGCCCGCACGGGCCAGGTCTCGTGAAGGGAGACCAGGGCGTGGACTTCCACATCGCCCAGGTTCGTGTTGTCCACCGTGGAGGTGCGGTTGAAGGTGGCGAAGTCCACCTCGTTCCGGATGAACGGGATGCGGGCCGCCACGCTCAGCCAGGGCAGGAGTCCTGCCCCCACATCGATGTCGGCCCGGTGGACGGTGCGGCTGAGCGGAACCATGGTCCAGTCGGCCAGGACGAGCTGCCGGGGGACCTCGTTG